>CAYNFH010000053.1:0-29131 GCA_964396385.1 uncultured Chthonomonadaceae bacterium
CATTTTCTTCGGGCCATATTTCAACCGGTACTCATGGAGTCTGAACTGTTACCTCCATCGAGCTGCAGGAGTAGGCGGTGCTGCCGAGGACGAAGGTTAGACGGATAAGGCCGCTGCCGGTTTCAGCCCCTGGTGTCGGTCCGGGAGGTAAGGCGGGAATTCCCACGCTGTAGGGGATCAGTCAGTCCGCCACTGGTGCAGAACGTGGCGGCTGTCCTCCGCCACCAGCAATTCTCCACCGGCGAACGTGAGGTTGCGGGCCTCCGCGTGCGCGTCCGCCGAGACCTCCAGCGATAGCATCTCCTGTAGGGTGGACATATTCCAGAGTTTGATTGTGCCGTCTTGGCTGCCGGTGGCAAGGGTCTTACCATCCGGGCTGAAAGCAACGGACCACACGGCCGCGGGATGCGCGCGGAAGGTCCGAACGGACCGGAGGGAGCCGACATCCCACACGCACACAGTGCGCGACCATGTCCCTGCAACGAGCCTGGTTCCATCCGGCGAGAAGGCAAGAGACTCGGTGGCACTGTAGTCGCCCGCGATCAGGCTGCCAGCCGGCTTGCCGGAGGGCAGGCGCCAGAGCCGGATGCGGCGGCCCTGGCCCAGCGCCGCGGCCAGGAGCTTCCCGCCGGGCGCAATCGCCACAGCGTCCACCCGTTCGCCGCATCGTAAGGTTGTGGCGGCTATGCCCGACCGCAGATCGCGCACCTCGATCTCTCCATCATCGGGGGCTGAGGCGTTCCCCATTCCTATGGCGAGCAGATGGCGCTCCTTACAAAGGCCCACCGCCCACGTTTCGGCGCGCCGCGTACGCAAGAAGACTGGCCGGCTCCCTGCGTCCGGCGCTCTCATCAAGAGCCCCCCTGAACGCAGGCCCGCGGCTACCGTGCCTCCACTGCAATGGATCTCGTAGGATCCGGCATTCTTGAACCACGGAACCAGGGCCGCGGCGGCCGGCCTGCTTACATCCCAGAGCTTTACATCCGGCCCTGCCGAGGTTGCGAGCCGCTGGCCGTGGTCGTAAAAGGCCAGGGAATTCACGCGGTCCGTATGGCCGATCAGGCGTTGCATCGCGCCTGTGCGGATGTCCGTAATGCCCACCGTCTGATCCCAGCTCGCCGTTGCCACCATTCGGCCGTCTGGCGAGACTGAGAGGGCGGCGATGCGCTCGGCGTGAAGGCGCATCCTGAACTCAAGGCGGCGAGCGGCCGTGTTCCATGCCAGGAGATCACCCTCCGCGGTGCCCGCGAGCATCCGCTTGCCGTCCGGCGTGAACGCAAGGGAGAAGGGCATGCCACCTCTGATGGGGTACGCCGCCTGGTAGGTACCTGAGAGCGCGTCGTACACCCTGGCGGAGCTCCCGCTGCAGCAGGCAATGCGCTTTCCATCTGGAGCGAAGCACGGCGCTCCGAGGTTACGCCGGGGGTCCAGTTGCAACCGGCGTGACAGCTTGCCGCCGATCTTCCAGATGTCTACTTGGCCGCCGCTGTCGCCGGTTGCGATCGAGGCGCCATCCGGGGAGAATGCAAGTGAAGTGATTGCTCTCCGGCTAACTTCCGTGGACACAACCTCGGCTTGCGATGCGACGTCCGTGAGCGCCAGTCGCCCGTCATCGCCCGCAGACGCGATCCACTTGCCGTTGGGAGAGAAACCAACCGCGGTGACGCCACCGGAATGGCACTTCATCTTGTAGAGCAGCCTCCGGCCAGGCAGGTTCCAGACGCGCACTGTTCCATCCTGGCTTCCAGTCGCCAGGAGCTGCGCGTCTGGTGAAACAGAGACGCAATATATGAGGGACGTGTCGGCAGGGAGCGTTGCGATATCGCGTTGAAGCTGCCGGCGGAGGTAGCGCCATTCGAATCCGCGGAGGCGGCTCAACCCTGACTCGGCTTCGATCGTATTGAGGAGCTCTTCCGCCCGGCCATAGTTGCCGCCACCCATCGCCAACCCGGCGCCGGCCATGTCAGCGGCATAGAGTGCCTGCTCCTTCTCCTTCAGACTGCGTGCAGCGTCCCGCGCGGACCGAATGGAGACGAAGGCGGCAGCCGAAACGGCCAGTAATACCACGGACGCGAGGCTCGCACTACGCAGCATTCCCGCCAGGTATGCGGACCGCTGGCGCCTGCGCTCCGCGTCCGGCATATTCTCGCGGATCCAGCGCAGGCCGAAAGCGCGCCCGTAGATGCGGTTGCGTATTTGGAGATAACCCCGGACGGAACGGACAATGCCGGATAGCTTGAGTTGAGCCACCAGTGACCGGGATTCGCCATCCTGTACGATTCCGCGCTTGAGAATCCGTCGGTACAAGTCGAGCAAAGCTGCCGGGTCCGCGTCGCAGCGGAGCAGCCGCTCCTGTACAAAGTGCAAGTTGTCATCCTGCAACCGCAGTTGCGGGCGCAGGAATAAATCGCGGCAGAGCGCATCGACGGCCTGAATGGGAGACCGGGATCTGGACCATGCGTCGGTGGATTCTACGACGGCCTGGCAGAGGCGCTGGGTGAGGTACGGATGGCCTCCGGTCCAGTGGAGGATGCGTTGAAGCAGATGCTCCGGACCCCCTAACCCCCTGAGAGGGGGAACTTTCTCGCCACCCTCAGGGCCACAGGATTTCGCGGACGTATGAACTTGCTTGAACGCTCCCCCTGGAGGGGGTTGGGGGATGAGGCCCTCTGCCAGGGGGGCAGCTTCCTCCGGGGTGAAATCGGTGAGCTCAATGCGACGGCCGATGTTGAACGGCGTCACGTGGGGATTGCGGATGAGGTCCGACGGCGCGGCCACGCCCAAGAGGCAAAAGGTGAGCCGCTCGAATGCCGGATCCTCCGGCCGGCGGTTGTAGCAGGCGCGGATGGAGGCGAACAGGTCATCCGCGGAGAAGCCGAGCGCGCGCACAGAGTCGATCTCGTCCAGAAAGAGCACTACGCGGCCAGGCCTCCATTCCAGCACCACGTCCCGCAGGGCGCCTGCCCAACGCTCGACGGGGCTCAGATCCGGATGGCCATGCCAGTAGCCATCCACCTCTCTTTCGAGCTTGAACTCCGTTCCCATGCGGCTCACAAAGCTGCGGTACCAGGTTTCCGGATTACCGTGATATCCGAGCGCGGTGAGGTCCAGCACGGCTACGGCCGCGCCCTCGGCACGCAGGTGACCCGCCGCCCGGACCATAAGGCTCGATTTGCCCATCTGCCTCGGCGTTAGCACATAGCAGAAGAGGCCATCCCGAAGGCACTCTAGGATTTCACGGTCTGCCCGGCGCGTTACGTACGACCGCGCATCGCGCGGCATGGCGCCGCCGGTAACGTAGAATCCGATGGGTTCAGCCATCGAAGTCCAGCCGGACGCGGAAAAAGGTCTCGTACAGGCCACAGCGCATCCGCGCGTCCGCCGGCCCGGTCCCCGCTGCGACACCCGCGGCACGCAGCCGCAGGAAGCTCTCAGGCGTGCACTTCTTCCCTTTGAGCATAGAGCGGACAGCTTCCGTCAGCACTGCGTCACGCTCGAGCGACGCCGCGAGACGGTGCAGATGGTCCCAGAATGGGCCTTCCAGGCTCGCGCCGGAAGTCTCGAGACCGGCGAGCGTCGCGGATCCATCCGCAAGGGCCACCAGTCCCCGCTGCGAGAGGTAGGGATTGCCGCCGACCAGCCTCCGGAAGCGCGACAATTCCGCGCCATCCTTCAGCGGGCTGCCATGCCGGAGGTTCAGCTCCGCTGTCTGGTTGGAATCGAAGTCAGAGAGGGCAATCCGCACACCGACGTTGAACGGCGATTGGTCCAGATTTGGGATGAAGAGGTGCGCTTCGGTGGCGTAGACCAACGCCAATGTGAGGCGCTCCAACAGCCGTGGTGATTCCCAGGCACGCTCGTTGAACCAGGCGCGCAATAGTCCGAACACTTCGCCGCGGTAGTCGCGGTGGAACAGCCTGTCGGTCTCCTCAATCGCCCACAGAATGGGCCTGTCCAGATGCGCCAGGACCTGGAGGCGGATGAACCGGTCGAAGTTGTCGTTCGGGGTTCTATCCGGCTCCCAGATGGAGTGCAGGCGGACGGGCAGCGACAGCGCGTCCGCGATCGCGGCTGCGAGCGCCAGGTAGAGGGAGCGAGCGCACTCGAGCTCGCGCGCACCGAGCTTCTGAAGGTCCGTCACAACGACATGGAAGCCCGCCTCGCGCGCTTGCTCGATCCCGCGAGCGAGCAGGGAGCTCTTGCCGACCTGGCGCGGCCCATGGATCCGCACAATGGCTGCTCTTTGCTCAATCGCCGACCGGAGCAGCTTATCTCCCTCACGCTCGATGTAGTAGGGCGAGTCCAGCGGTAGAGCGCCGCCGGCCGGGTCCGCGGCGCCGGCAACATCTGCCGGCGGAGCCGGAGTGGTCCGAACGCCGCTCTGCGCCAGCTCATAGAGCTCCACCAACTCCTGAGGCGGTCGCCGAACGCCACATGCGCGGTAAAGGGCTGCGGCGGCCTTCTCGTAATCCCGCACGGCTTCCCCCGGCTCGCCGCGGCGGATTCTCGCAGAGATGAGCGCTCGCCAGCCGGCGACGTGGATCGGCCGGATGCGGGTGGACCACTGGCGGTATCGGATCTCTGCGTCCAGGTCGCCGTTATCGGCGGCCGTACCAGCCAGAGATTCGAACATGTCGGCCGCCTTCTCGTCCAGCTCCTGCCGCGCCTGTATAACCCACGGATCATCCCAGGACTCCAGGAGGGCGCCGCGCATCCGCAGCCGCAGGGCCTGCGCGCGATCCTGCGCGTTGGCGGACCTCATTCCGCGCTCGAACGCCAGCACATCCACCTCGGCTCCGTAGAAGTCCCATACGAGGTTGCCCTTATGCGATTCCAGCATCCCACCGTGCCGGCCGAGCATGCGGCGCAACTCCTTCTCCGCCTGCCGCACCATCTCCTCGGCATGATCGAGCGCTTCCCGCCCTTCGGCCATGGAAGGTACCAGCGCGCGCGCCACCGCGGCCCTGGAGACCTGCGCTCGGTGGCGGAGCGTCAGGTAAGCCAGCAGCCGGTCTGCCCGCCTCTCCCACACGTGTGGTGTGCGCTCAGAGTCGACGATGACCTCAAACGCGCCGAATAACCGGATGCACACACACCCTCGCTGCCGGCGCTCGTCGCCCTTGCTCTCTATCCCTGCCATGACCATTTATGCGCAACACACCCCGGCTTTCCCTCTACCGGCCCCGTCCAATTTCCGTCCGAAATCGTCGCCCGTGCGCCCTCACACTCTAGAATGGCCAGGTGCTGTATGCCGGGATGCGCTCTATGACAACACAGAGGAGGACAGAGATGAAGTTGGAGAAGCTCCGTGCAAGCTTCTTGGTGGCGGCAGGGGCGTGCGCCCTCACGTGCACTGGAATGCCAGCAGCTATTGCTCAGAACTCGTGGCAGTTCGTTGCGCCGATGCTGCAAGCGCGCAACGAGTTCGGAGCCACAGCAACGCCCAATGGAACCATATACGCCGTAGGCGGCGGTTTCGCTGGACAGCACTTGACTGCGGTCGAGCGGTATGACCCTGCTGCCAATATGTGGAGTTCCGTGGCATCAACGCCCGAGCCGCGTGACGCGTGTACGGCCGCGGCCGGCCTGAATGGACGTGTGTACGTCTTTGGCGGCGCTTCGGATGGTTCCGTAGACTGCTACGACCCGGTGGCCGGCACTTGGTTCAAGGTTGCTGCCATGCCCGGTGGATCGCGCTCTTATCTTTCGGCGACGCGCGGGACAGACGGTCGTATTTACGTCGCCGGCGGGCTAGACGCGAGTGGTCCCCTGTCCCGTCTCGAAGTGTACGACACCACCCAGGACGCTTGGAGCGTGTTGCCCCCCATGCCGACCGCTAGAACCGAGACCGGCGCCGCAACGGCGCCGGACGGCCGCATTTTTGTGATTGGCGGGTCGATCTATCTTGCGGGTGGGGGTTCCGCGCCCGTGACCACCGTGGAGACATACAATCCGTCCAGGGGAGTCTGGTCCACGGCCGCGCCGCTTCCGATTGCGCTCGGGAGTTGTGCCGCCGCAACTGGGGCCGACGGGCGGATCTACGCCATCGGAGACGGCATCACAAACGTGCAGGTATATGACCCTGTCACCAATACCTGGAGCGTTGGACCGCCACTCAATGTCGGCAGATATCGCACGGCCCTAGTGGCGGACTCCAACGGCGCTCTCTATACGCTGGGCGGCAACAACAACGGGCAATACTTCAATAGCGTTGAAATGCTTGTCCTCCGGCAGCCGGACGCCAGCCCGCCAGTAACTTCCGCAGCCACGTCCGGCACAACCGGGACCGGCGGCTGGTATAGGGGTGCGGTGACGGTCACACTCACAGCTACCGACCCAGACGGGGCCGGAGATGTGGCTCGCACCTATTACACAATAGATGGTGCGGCGCAGCAGACCTACTCAGGGCCGTTCAGCGTCTCGGGTGACGGCACGCACACAGTGAGCTACTGGAGTGTTGACAAGGCGGGAAACGAGGAGAAGCCGCATCCCTCCCAGGGCATCTCTATAGACGCTACTCCTCCTTCTGTGTCCTTCGGCTCGCCCTCACCGGGCCCAAACACCTACGGCTGGAACAACACGGCGGTGGACCTGCCCTACACAGTCTCCGACAGCACGTCCGGAGTGGCAGGAGTTACATCGGGGACACTCCACTTTGCCTCTGAAGGAGCCGGCCAGACGCAGACGGTGACGGTGACGGATAATGCGGGCAACTCGGCTAAGGTCACCTCACCTGTGGTGAACATCGATCTCACGCCGCCCTCCATCAGCATCACTGCGCCCGCTCAAGGGGCGGTCTACCTGCTGAACCAGAGCGTCACGGTCAGCTTCACGGCTCAAGACGCGCTCTCCGGCATCCTCTCCTTCGGGAGCACCCTGGCTAATGGAACGGCGCTGCCTACCTCCGGCCCAGGCAGCTTCTCGTTCGCTGTCTCTGCGCAGGACAAGGCGGGGAATAGCGCCACCGCAACCAGCAGCTACTCGGTGGGATACGCCGTTCAGGCTTTGTACGACCAGACGCGGGCGGTGAAGCAGGGAGCGTGCTATCCCATCAAGATCCAGCTCAACGATGCCAACGGGGTGGATGTCTCCTCCCCCGGAATCGTGGTGCATGCGGCAAGCGTGACTATGGCTTCCACCAGTGCGCCTGGCGCGCTGGTGGACACGGGTAACGCCAATCCGGACAACGACTTCCGCTTCGACAGCACTCTGGGAACCAGCGGCGGCTACATCTTCAACCTGAGCACCGCGCCGCTCAGTACCGGCACGTGGAACCTGAGCTTCACGGCCGGATCGGATCCAACCCTGCATTCCGTGCAGTTCCAGGTGAAGTAGCCGCCATCTCCAAGGACAGCCCGCGTCCTCCCGCCCACCGGGGCGGGAGGCCGCTTCTACCCGTGCTTTCGCGAGCGGGTCCGGCCCGTATAGGTTTGGCCCATGGCAGAGTACAGGTGTTCGCCCTCAACCTTACCTTCTTGAACATACCGAAAATGAGGCAAGTGGCAAGCACTTCCTCCACTTCCTCTGGCCAGGCACCGTGCTTTGCAATCAGCTTGTCCACAATCTGCCGCAGCCATACGACATCATCGATTCTCACCGCAGTGATTCTTCCGGATCCATCAGGGTGCGGAAGTAGGCGGTGCTGCGTCACGCCCCTCTGGACACATTCACTTCACGTGCGCTGCGCGGATGCCCAATGGGCATGTATGACGCGGAAGCCCTCACACTATAGCTCCGAAGCATTTGCCAGTGTTCCGGACAGAGATAGTTCAGGAGGTCTGCGTCCGCGCGCGATACTCGGAGCCACCTCGCCACCCTGGCGCAGGAGTCGACATCGCATTCATGGTCATCCATAGGTGTTGCCTTTGCCCCGGTGGAGGGCTAGTGTATGCGGGGTCGGGCGGGTCTGCATCGACCACTGTACCAACCCGAGTTATGGGCCGGTCCCGTTCTCACGGCCTGCCGCGGGCTAGCCTATTCGGCAGTTTAACGCAGGTCCCGAGTCCGGCGACAGGGAGCGTCTGCTCCACTACCATAGAGGTTGAGCCGGCAACAGGCAGTGTGAGCTGTTTTACCAGCTCAATTGCACCCGTACCCGTGGAGAAGAGGTACCGATTATCATGGAGACCCCGAGCCTTCAGCCGCCAGCAGGAATCCGGGATCACATCCGGGGTCCCATAACGGCGGCAGTGAACCTGGCGCTGTATTGTGACTTTGAATGCCCCGACTGCGGCAAGGCGTATATTGCACTCTGCGATGTCCGGCATAGGCTTGGCAGCCGGATCTGCTTTCTTTACCGGCACCGTCCTCAATCCGAGATACACCCGCACGCCCGCCACGCCGCGGAGGCCGCGGAAGCGGCGGGAAGGCAGGGCCGGTTCTGGGAGATGCACGACCTCCTCTTTGAACATCAGGGAGCGTTGAGCGATGCCCACCTGGTGGAGTACGCGGCCACGCTGCAACTGGACACGACCCAATTCCTGCGCGACATGGCGGGTCACGTTCATACCGAGCGGATAGAGGAAGACGGCCGCACCAGCATATTGAGTGGCGTAGAGGCCACGCCTGCCTTCTTCATAAATGGAGTCCGCTACAACGGACCCTGGGATAGCGAAGCTCTGATAGGCGCCCTCAAGCAAGCGGAGCGCTGGGTGGAGCAGGGTCGGGAGTCGGGTCCGGCAAACGAGGACGATATGATTACGGCCGACGCGGGAATGTAGCCACGGCCATGTCCATCTTCTTGGCGCTGGCCACTCTGCCGGAGCTCACTGAGCGAGCGGACCGGCGCCACGTCCAGCAGGAACAGCCCGCGCCTAACCGCCGCAAGGGCGCGGTACGGGAGCTCTGACACCCATGAGACTGACCGACCTGGAGTACCAGCAGTTCAAGTTGAAGTTCCACTGCGGAGCATCGCCGGAGGAGGGATTCGCGTTCCCCTTTGAAGTGGAGGCGCCGGACGGAGGGAGCTTCTGGCTGGTATACGTCTCCAGTCTCCGGTTCCATGAAGCGCTGGACTGGGTTACGCGTCTCCGCGCGGATGCCCTCAAACCCTGATCGCCAGAGACGCGGGGTTCCTTGCTGTACTTTTGGTTGGGTCACATCTGGCCCCTGGACAGGCGACAGGGAGCGCGCAACCCGCTAAAGTAAGGCTTGCTGTTAACGAAAGCCAGGCATCCTGCTGGGGGCACTGCGCCTGTTGTCCCACACGGCCGCGAGCGGGCTTAAGGTGCCAGAGAGTTCCCCATGTGGGTATTGACACAGAACGGCGAAATGCTCAACCTGGCCAGCGCGGCCGGGATCTCAACTCGTGACGGCAAGGTGTTGGCGCGGTACGCGGGGGAGCCCAGGGACCTGGTGATCGCGGAGTATGAAGAACCCGGCGCGGACGCCAAGGCCGCCGAGACCTTCGAGGCCGTCCGGTGCGCCCTCATGCTAGAGGAAGTCTACTGGGAGTGGCGTCCGCCGTCGGAACCCGGAGACCCCTCCGGGCTCAGCTTTCTACAGCCCCGCGACCCGGAGCTGCTCCAGAACTAGGGAAGATTGCCGGCGCGGCGGAAGGATACCGGCGGTAGCATGCGCCAGAACAAGAAGCCGAACACCACCACGCAGCGGGCACGGCAACGGCCGCGATCGCCTGCGGCCATCGCCGCAAGCGAGGAGTGGCTCTTTACCGCACTCCAGAGCATTGGAGATGGTGTAATCGCCACCGACGCCGGCGGTCGAGTCACCTTCATGAACGCGGTTGCCGAACACCTCACGGGGTGGGGCGCAGAGGAGGCCCAGGGCGAGCCCTGCGGAGAAATCTTCCGCATCATAAGCGCCTACACCCGCCTGGAGGCGGAGAGCCCGGTGGATAAGGTGCTGCGTGACGGAGTGATATCCGGCCTCGCCAACCATACCTTGCTCGTCTCGCGGGATGGCACGGAGAGGAGCATCGACGACAGCGGGTCCCCCATCCGCAATCGGGAGGACGCCCTTATCGGCGTGGTCCTCATCTTTCGCGACGTCACGGACCGCAGAACGACCGAGAGGCTCCTGGAAGAGCAGAACAGAATACTTCAGACGCTCTTCGATCACATTCCCCTCCTGGTCGCGTTCCTGGATGGAGAACGCAGGTTCCGCTGGGTAAACCGTGAATGGGAGCGGCTCACGGGATGGACCCTCCAGGACATGCAGGACCGCGATATGCTGGGGGAGTTCTACGGGGACGCGGAACGCGGACAGGATACAGTAGAGTTCCTGCAGTGGGCCAGCCCGGGGTGGCGCGACGTGGAGAAGCAGACCCGCGACGGGCGCACGCTGCGCGTCGCGTGGGCTAACATCGGCCTCGCGGACGGCTCCAGCATCGGAATAGGGTGTGACGTGACTTCACGCCAGGACGGCGAGGAGGAGCGCCTCCAGCGACAGAGGGACTTGGACGGCCTGAACAGCCGCTTGCAGTGGCTGACTGCGGAGAGCCCTCCCCGCGCGGCCAATAACCTTCAGAGCATCTCCGCCCTGTTGGAGCTCCAGGCTATGGATCACCCGCAGGCGGTGCGCCAGGAACACCTCAACCACCTCAGGCTGCACCTGAGCGGCCTGGCAGCCATGAGCGACCTGCTGACGGCAGGAGGAGCTGTCGCCCCACTCTCGGACAGGATCTCCCTCCAGGAGTCCCTCCGCACGCTCCTTCCGGTGCTCCGGCAGATGCTGCGAGCGGACCAGATCCGGTGTACTGTTCAGGAGGTATCACTTCCGTTAAGGCATGGCATAGCGCTGGCCCTCGTCGTCAACGAGCTCGTTTCTAACGCGGTGCGCCACGGCGGTAAGAGCGTCGATGTCAACGTAAACTCAGCCGGCGCTGCCGTATGCGTGGAGGTGTGCGACAGCGGTCCCGGATTCCCCACGGAGTTTGACCCCCGCACAAGTGCGCGTTCCGGGCTCCAGTTGGTGGAGACCCTTAGCCGGTGGGAGCTTGGAGCGGATACCGCATACGAGAACCGGGCCGGCGGCGGTTGCGTGCGCGTCTCTTTCCGCGTACCCGCATAGTGGAGCGGCAAGGGTTGACAGTCAGGTCTCAATCACGCTAGAATCGTCTGTTAAAGGGAGCGGACGCTCCTATCAGCGGGTGTATCCGGCCTCTGATCGCTTCCGCCGATGACCAGAAGAGGTGCCCCGGGTCCCGCCCAGCCGCCGAGAGCCGCGCGCCCGCTCTCTTCCACTTCCTGCAAGCCCTGGGCTTGCAGCGTCGCTATGGTGGATCTAAGGAGTGCGATGCTTCGATCGTACTTTCAGGACTTACGCCGACGCAAGGAGTATGAAGAAAAGAGAGACCTACCCATACGCACCATTGCGGAGGAGACCGGCCTTTCCCAGGGCGCTATTCTCCGCGTCAAGAACCTCAAGATGGATCGCGTGTACCTCTCCACGCTGGAGACTCTCTGCCGCTACTTTGGCGTCCAGAGCCTAAGCGAGCTCATCGAGTACGTGCCGGAAAAGGGGACGAGCAAGCCGCCAAGCGGAGATTGAGGGTTGTGCCCTCCAGCCTCCTACACTTCTCTGTGGAGGATGGTGCGCTTACCGCCGCGGTTCCGGCAATGCACAACCGCGTCGGAGCCTGTCAATTGCACACCCGATGAGGGACTTGACCGCCTCGGGGCTCACGCCCATGCAATCTCCGATCGACTCGAAGATCCGGCCATCGTAGTAGCAGTAGATCAGCACCTGCCGCTGCCGCCGGGGCAGCTCCGCCACGCACCCCGGTAGCCCGTTTCGGAACTCTTCCCGTGGTACGTCAAAGCGCCTTCGGTGTGCCGCCGCCGCGCTACCATCATGTTAAACAAGCGCGAATCTCGCGTGATGGAAGGTGAGAACGATGGAACATCTCGTATTCTGGATCATTGTGGGTATCGTGGCGGGCCTCATTGCCAAGATGGTCGTTCCGGGCGCGGGGCCGGGAGGCATCCTGAGCGACCTCATAGTCGGAGTCCTCGGCGCATTCCTGGGCGGCTGGCTGTTTACGTCCTTCCTTGGACACAGCTACAGCGGTTGGATTGGCAGTACCTTCGTCGCCGCGCTGGGAGCGATTGTCCTGCTAGTCATTCTGCCCGTTACCACGGGCAAGCAGGCGAGCGCCTAGCCGGGCGGCGGCCAGTGGAGATGGGTGTGTACTTCGCGCTGAACATCGCGGCGGGGGTGGTGAGAGCGCATGCTGCGAGCCACACATGAAGGAGAACGGATCATGAACGAACGAGAAAGAGCAACCGCGCAGCGCGGGCTCGCCCGGGCGCGGCAGGATATTGCCCTGGCCTCGGCGGCCCTTGGACGCCACAACCGGCGCGCCGATGACCTTAGAAGCTCAACCCGCTCGGATGCGGCTCCCAGGCTAGCTAAGAAGCTGGACGAGCTGCAACGATTGAACCGGCGGCTGGCCGTTTGCCGGGAGCGGGAGGCCAAGTACACGCAACTTCTGGCGTCGTAAGAATAGTGAGAGCCGCTTCAGCGTCGGCTTCACCAAGCAGAAGAAGCAGGATCTTGCGGCGTTCCTGAGCGCACTATGACGGGCCAATGGGATGGACCCGGTGGCGGAGCGCTTAACCGGGTGGACGGCGGCGCCTGCGTCCACGTCTCGTTCCCGGCTCCCATGCTCCCCAGGCCCTCACAGTCCAACGAGTAATTGATAGGATGACTGTTCAGCCAGAGAAACACATATTCCCCGACGACGGCAGCGAGGCTCTCCGCGCTGAGATCCAGGAGCGCAAGCGCGCGGAGCAAGTGGCGCGCGGACAGACGGAAGCGCTTGCTAGAACGCTGGATCTTCTGGCAGCCGAGCCGGAGCTGGACAGCTTTGTGGGGCAAGTCCTGAAGGCGCTTACCCAACAGCTTGGCGCGCAGTCCGGCAGCTTCTGGCTCTATGACTCCGCACGGAATACTCCTCTCCTGCGCCTCGATTACGACCATAAGCAGGATGGCCTGGCTCCCGATGCAGGAGCCGAGGATGCGCCGCACGCGCACGACGATGGGTCCGCAGCGCGCGGTCGCGAGGGTCCTGCCCGGAGCAAGAAACTACATTTCTACGATGACATTCGCTCCGCCCCCCTGGAAGCCTCCTATCGGGACGAGCTCCTGGCCCAGGGAACGCAGACACTGCTGGTAGTGCCTCTGGTGTCCGGCGAGGATCTCATTGGGAGCTTCACCCTTGTCAACACGGACCAGCGGCATTACGGGCCGGAAGAGACAGAGCTGGCCCAGGCGCTCGCGCAACAGGCCGTACTCGCTATCCAGTTGACCCGGCTGGCCGAACACCGGCGGGAAGCCGCCGTGCTGGAAGAGCGCAATAGAATCGCCCGCGAGATCCACGATACGCTGGCGCAGGCGTTTACCGGTATACTCATCCAGCTCCGAGTGGCGCTACGCATCAGCGACCAGCAGCCGGAGGAAGCGCGGAGCATTCTGGAGCACGTAAGCGATCTCGCGCAGCAGGGCCTGGAGGCAGCGCGCCGGTCCGTATGGGACCTCCAACCGGAAGCCATGGAATACCGGGACCTGGTCGCGGCGCTTACGCGAACGGTGGCACGCGCCCGGACCACCACGTCCGCCCACGTGGAGATCCGCGTTACCGGCACTTCACGAGAGCTGCCTCCGGCCGTCGGAATGGACATGCTCCGCATTGGCCAGGAGGCTCTTACCAACGCGGTGCGCCACGCGAATGCCGGCCTAATATCTATAGACCTCACATTTGAGACTGACAGGGTGGTGCTGATCGTACAGGACGATGGGGATGGATTTGACGTGACCAGTCAGCCAGAAAGCAGCGGCTTCGGCATGGTAGGGATGGCCCAGCGCGCGGAGCGCCTGGGAGGACAGCTCGCGGTCGCCAGCAGGCCCGGCCGCGGCACGGAAGTAGCCGCGTGCGCCCCTCTCAAACCGGACGTGCCGGAACGAATGGTAGGATGACCCTAAACAGTAAGATACGCGTCCTGATCGCGGACGACCATCCGGTGGTGCGTCGGGGCCTCGCCCTCATGCTCAAGTACGAGCCGGACATGGAGGTAGTGGCGGAGGCCGCCAACGGGCGCGAAGCCGTGGAGCTCTTCCGTACACACCGTCCGGATGTCACCCTGATGGACCTCCGCATGCCGCAGATGGACGGCGTAGATGCCATTGCCGCCATCCGCAATGAGTTCCCAATGGCCCGCCTGATCGTGCTGACCACCTATAACGGTGACGAAGATATATATCGCGGTCTGCGCGCGGGAGCGCAGGCGTACATGCTGAAGGACTCGCCCTGTGAGGAGCTGCTGGAGACCATCCGGGTTGTACGCCAGGGAAAGAAGCGCATTACCGCAGAGGTAGGCGCCAAGCTGGCGGACCGCACCACCTTTCCCGTCCTCACGGAGCGGGAGCTGGAAGTCTTGCGTCTCCTAGCAAAGGGGAAGAGCAATCAAGAGATTGCCGTGGGACTGTGTATTGCAGAGGGAACGGTCAAGTTCCACGTGAACCACATTCTCAATAAGCTCGGCGTCAATGACCGCACCCAGGCCGTTATTGCCGCCCTAAAGCGGGGCCTTGCTAGCCTTGACTGACTTATGCCCACGGATACAAACGCGCTCACGCGGCTGCTAGCTCGCTTACATGAGGTCCACAGGACGCGCAGCCATCCGTCGCAGGATAATCTATCCAGCGCCGATGGCGGGCTGGCGGAGCTGCGTCAGGCCGCCGCAGAACTGGTAGCCGCCATCCAGTTGGCCTGTGAACAGGGTTGCACCGTAAGAGTTTACACACCGGGCAGCCATCAGGCTCACCAGATCCTATCCGTCGGCGATCTTGTCCAGGAGGTAGTCTTGCGCTACTCTCCACTGGTCAATGCCCTCGAATGCCCGTACCGCTGCATTCTGTCCAGAGCAAGCCGAATCGAGGTGGTCGGCAGGCAGTAGGCCTTTCAAGCCCTGCGTATGTGGCGCTTCCGGACTGTTCCGATGGAGGTTACATCTTCAACCTGAAGACTACCGGCCTCTCGACTGGAACATGGAACCTCACCTTCACGGCTGGGGCAGACCCAACGCAGCATACGGTGCAGTTCCAGGTGAAGTAGCCGCCATCTCCAAGGACAGCCCGCGGCCTCCCGCCCATCGGGACGGGAGGCCATCTCCCAGCCGTCCGCCGTCCTTCCGGGTCCAGCAGGGTGCATAAGTAGGTGGCGGCGTGGCGGATGAAGGTTAGCGAGGATTGTCCGACTCAGCCTGCCTGGCGTGGAACTCGGGCCCGGCTTCCCAGTGCCGGATGAACTCGCCATCCACGATTTGCGTGGTACGGAGTGCGCGCTCACCACGCGTCCACTCTCCAAGCTCTTCCAGCGCCCGCTTGAGTCTCTCCGCCAACGGCGGTCTCCCGTGCGTTCGGTTACCAGAGCCCGGTCCTCGCTCATGCCGCCGGATTCGTGTGTCCAAGCTTTTCCCTCAGCCAACGATTGACCAGTTCTTCCAGTGTCACACCCTGCTCTTGCGCTGCGGCGCCGAGTGGCTCTAGCAGGTCTCTATCTACGGAGATCCGCTGCCCCTTAGGCATGAGCCGCACGTCGAAGTCAGCGGGCGCGGTCCTGTCCCAATACTCTGCCAACGAGTGATTGTCCCACCACTCGGCAGCCGCCTCGATGCTCTCGAAGCGTTCCGGGATCGGCTCAGCGACCTTTCTGCCTCGCATACAGTCTCCGTCATTCATCTCCCAAACTCCTCCGGCTCCACGAGGGTGCGGAAGTAGGTGGTGCTGCGGCGGACGAGGTCCATCTCCTCCGCGCTGACCGTGGCGGAGTCTTCGCCGCGCTCCCAGGCGCTGGAGTAAGCCTCGTCCACGGGCCGGCCTTTGGCCCACAGGATGCGCAGCGCGGGCAGGAGGTTGGTAGCCTCCGTGGGCGGATAGCAAGCCCACCAGCCATCCTCCAGCATGGGGATGGTGCGGGTGGGCTGGGCGGCTATCTCGTTGCCCGGCAGCACGTCGTGCCCGTTGTTGCGGACTATCTGGAGGATCGCCGCGAAGTCCACTACCCCGTCCCCTGCCGCGCAGCGCACCAGGCGGTACCCTTCCGGGGCGAAGTGGATGGTGTAGTCCTTCATGTGGACGTGACGGATGAGCGGCGCCAGCTCGCATGCCGCTTCCACCGGTCCCTCTCCCACCGCCAGCGGGTTGCCGGTGTCCAGAGTGATCCCGTAAGCCGGATGGTGGTTCACCATCTCCGCCAGGCGAAGGAAGTCCCGCGTGTTGGCGTCCTGATGGTTCTCCATAGCGATGCAGAGCCCCAGGTCGTGCGCGCAGGGGAGCGTCTCCTTCAGCCGCTCCGCGGTGGCGGCCAGGCGCGCGTCCCATCCCTCCGCCAGGGGCCGCCGGTCCCCGCACAGCACGCGGCTAAAGACGGACCGCACCACCTTCGCTCCCACGGCCGCGGCCGTCTTGAGGTAGGCGCGGATGGCCTCCGCCTCCGAGTCTGCCAGCGCCATGTAGTCGGCCACAAAGTGCAGGGAGCGCCGTTCCAGCTCCTCCTTGAACCGCTCGGGCACCATTACTTCCGGCCTGGGCACCGGCATCTCGACACCGGCATATCCCAGCTCCACGGCCAAATCCATCAGCTCGATCGGGCCAATGGGACGGGGATGGCGCTCGCCGGATTTCGTTGCCAGCATACCGATGCTGTGGGGCAGCCCATACCCGGTGAGGGCCATGGACATGCGGGGAGTGGACAAGACGCGCCTCCTATACGGGGTGGATAGGAGATTGTAGCCGACGGAACAGCGGTATGGGTGTGTGGAAGTGTGGGAGTGTGGGAGTAGCCGGAATCCGATCCCCCATCCACCCACACCCCCACACGGCCGCTACGCGGCCTTGGAGATCCGGCGCACCCTGAGCCAGGCGGTCAGCTTGTCCGCCGGTACGGGGCGGCTGATGTAATAGCCCTGGGCGGCATCACATCCGATGCTTGACAAGAGCTCCAGGCTGTCGCCGGTCTCCACTCCCTCCGCCACCACTTCCAGTCCCAGGTTGTGCCCGAGGTCCACCACGGAGCGCGCTATGGTCACATCCTCGGCGTTCTCCGGGATGTCCTTGACGAAGGAGCGATCGATCTTCACCTCGGAGACCGGCATCCGCTTGAGGTATGCGAGCGAAGAGTAGCCGGTACCAAAGTCGTCAATAGAGATCCCTATCCCGAGCGCGCGGAGCGCGTTCAGGGTGGCAATGGCCCGGTCCGGATCGGCCATTACTGCGCTCTCCGTGATCTCGAACACGAGCATGTCCCCGGGAATGTCGTAGAGCTTCAGGAGCCGCTCCACCATGCCCGGCAACCCCGCGTCCTGCAGGTTGCGAGCGGATAGGTTCACCGCCACCGTCAGATTCAGTCCGGCGTCACACCATGCCTGGAGCTGCCTCAGCGCGGTCCCTATGACCCACGCGGTGAGCGAATCGATGAGGCCCGTATGCTCCGCCAGGGGGATGAACTCAGCCGGCGCGAGCAGCCCTCGCTCAGGGTGGTTCCAGCGCGCCAACGCCTCCACCCCGGTTACCTGGCCGTCGCGCAGATTCATTCGCGGCTGGTAGTAGAGCTCCAGCCCCTCCGTGTCGATGGCGCGCCGCAGCTCACCGATCAGCGAGAGCCGGTTGGCGGAGTACGTATCCGCTCCGGCATCGTAGACGGAGTGGCCGCAGCCCAACTGCTTGGCGATATACATGGCGACGTCCGCCTGCCGCAGCAGCGCGTGACCATCGTGGCTGTGCTCCGGGTAGAGGGCGATACCAAGGCTCGCCCCTACGTGGAGCCGGCAGTCGTCCAGAAGAAACGGTTGGTCTACTGCTTCCAGGATCTTGTTCGCTGCCTGCACGGCTCCCTCGCGGTCTGTCTCCGGCAAGACAATCGCGAACTCGTCACCGCCGAGCCTCGCGATGGTATCGCATTCGCGCAGGACCCGCTGGAGGCGCGGCTTGAGCATCCGGAGCAGCCTGTCGCCCGCGTCGTGGCCGAAGGTGTCGTTAACCTCCTTGAAGCGATCCAGATCAAGCAGGAGGAGCGCAACCGGCGCCGTTTTGCGGGCAGCGGACCGGATGGCGTGACTGAGCCGGTCGTGGAACAGGTTCCGGTTGGGCAGGCCCGTAAGCGCGTCGTGGAGCGCCTGGTATTCCAGCAGGTTCTCGGACTGCTTGCGCTGGATGAACTGGGCGACGCCGTCCGCAATGGTGGCAAGCGCCTGAACCACGGCTTCGCCGAGCGCCCGGCTTGCAAACAGTGCCATTGCCCCCACTAGCCGTCCGTCCACAATGAGCGGATAGCCTGCAAACGCTACCAGGTCCTCCCGATGCTTCCACTCGCGGTCGATGGCCGGATGTTCGCACAGGGCATTGCTCAGCAGGGGCTCGCGGGTCTGGGCCATCGTACCGACCACATGCTCGCCTAGCTTTATGCGGTTGTACTTGTCGCCCAGCCCCTCGACCGTACCTGAGCTTGCCTGAAGTACAAGGTAATCTTCGCCATCCGGAAGCATCCATACGCGCGCCAGCGTGGCGTCCAGGTGGCGCACCATGGCCTGAGTACAGCGCTGCAAGACGGCCTCGAGGCTGCCGCTCTGGGCCAGGGTGGAGCTCACGTCGGCGCGGAGCGCCGTCAGCCGCGCCTGCTCCACCAGGGCCTGCTGTGCCGCCTTCCGCTCCGTGATGTCAATAAAGAGGCCCAGGACCCCTAGAACTTCGCCAGAATCGTCTACCACAGGGGCTTTTGTGACTTCGACAGTACGGTCTTGACCGGCCACGACATTGCGTTCTTCCAGAACCCTGGTCTGCCGGCCATCCATAACCGCACGATCGTCGGCCACATACTTGGCGGCAAGCTCCACCGGGAACAGATCGAAGTCGGTCTTGCCGATCACCTGTTCGGATGTCAGGCCCAGGTCGTCCGCGAACAGCTTGTTCACGGAGAGGAAGGTGCCGGCGCGATCCTTGAAGAAGACCCTCTGTGGAAGACTGGCGAGCAGAACGCGATTGTGCTCCAGCGCCTGCCGGAGGGCGAGCTCCACGTCCTTTTCGCGCGTGACGTCCATGCAGACGCCAACCAGCTCCCAGCGCTCATGTCCCGCCTGCTCGATGCGAACGTCCTCTCGCAGCCACCGATACTCGCCGTTGTTGGTGAGGCAGCGAAACTCCTGCGTGTAGCCCGGCTGCCCGGTTTGGATGGCCCATGTGGACAGGGCGTCCATGCGGTCACGGTCGTCGGGATGCTTGCTCAGGTACCAGGAGTGGACGTACTCACCATCGGCCCGCCGCACCAGCGGGAGAAACTGCTGCGCGGCGCCGTCATTGTAAGTATGGATGTCCCAATTGAACGGGTTCTCCCCAGCAGCGGGTGTAACCACCGCGCGCCAGAGGATGCAGCGGGCGATCTTGAGGGCGTGAAGGACCTCGTGCTGGCTAAGTGACTGGTCTTCTGTGGACCATGGAGCAGAAGATGGTATCCCGCCTGTAGCCTGTTCCGGGTGCGTTAGTTCTACGCCCGGCGGGGTATGTTCCATAAACAGCGGTCCTCCCGCAGTGGGTTACTTTACGCGTTTCCTTCTTGAGAATTGTTCCGTTTTGGGGCCGAGCCCCTCACTGTGACAATTACCAGGTTCGGCCGTTTTGCCCCGGTACACTGCGGGGTTCATCATCCGAGCAGGCGGAATCTGGTAGAACGATGGATACGGCGAGCGGGTGACACGACGATGTGGAAAACTTGGAATCCCTTGCGATGAAGTCACGGGCTACAACCGCGATCTTTAGAGTGATCCTCGTAGCGGCATCCGCTGCACTCCTTGCAACGGGAGCCGCCGTATCGCAGGACCGCCCACAGTCGCCGCGTCGCTCTGTCGCCGCGTCGCCGCGTCGGTTAGCTCCCCGCTTCGCTTCGGACGTGGTGCCGGTGCTCACCCGGCTTGGCTGCAACCAGGGGGCGTGCCACGGGGCGGCCCAGGGCAAGGGAGGATTCCGCCTCTCCCTGCTGGGTTACGACCCTGACCTAGACTACGACAGCATTGTCCACGCGGCGGCGGGTAGGCGCGTGTGTCCATCCCGGCCCGAGATGAGTCTGCTGCTCCGCAAACCTACCCTGGCCGTCCAGCACCGGGGAGGGCTGCGGCTCCGAGTAGGAAGCCTGGAATACCGGCTGCTGGGGGACTGGATTGCTTCCGGGATGCCGGCACCCTCACCTATGGAGCCCCGGGTGGACGGGTTGGAGGTTACGCCCCAGACCCGTACCCTCGGGCCGGGACAATCACAGCGGTTCCGAGTGGTAGCGCGCCTGAGTGATGGATCAAGGCGCGATGTCACGGACCAGGCCCTCTTCTCCGCGGGCGACGAGGCAGTCGCCACCGTCACCCCGGAAGGCATCGCCACGGGGCGCGGTCCAGGCGAAGGGCCCGTCATTGTCCGCTACCGCGGCCTGGTGGCGGTCGCGCGCGTAGTATCACCGTTCGGGGTGCTTTCGCACCGGACGGAAGACGGAAGACGGGTGACGGATCCGTCCGTCCTCCGTCCTCCGTCCTCCGTCGTCCATCTATCCCCGGTCGATCGCCTGATAGACGCAAAGCTCGCAGCGCTCGGGCTTAAGGCGAGCGGTCCCGCGTCCGATTCGGACTTCCTGCGGCGGGCATCGCTGGACGCGATCGGGCTGCTTCCCACGCCGGACGAGGTACGCGCCTTCCTCGCGGACCAAGATCCCTGCAAACGCGAGAAGCTGATCGACCGCCTATTGGATCGACCGGAGTACGTGGAGTTCTGGACTCTCAAGTGGAGCGACCTGCTGCGCGCGAACCGGCAGCTCCTATCGGACAAGGGGATGGCGGCGCTTTCCGCCTGGATCCGGGAGAGCGTCGCCGCAAACAAGCCGTGGGATCAGCTTGCGCGAGAGGTGCTGTTGGCGCGGGGCAGCCCGTATGAAGTGGGACCCGCCAACTACTACCGCGCGGCCCGAACCCCTCAGGAGCTCGCGGAGACCACGAGCCAGGTTTTCCTGGGCGTGCGCATCGAGTGCGCACGGTGCCACAATCACCCCTATGAGCGGTGGACGCAGAACCAGTACTACCAGATGGCCGCGTTTTTCGCCCGCATCCGGGAGGTGAAGGGTCCCGGCCAGAACGAGCGCGAGGTCCTGGTGACAAACCATGGCGACGTAAAGCACCCCAAGACCCAGCAGGTGGTTGCGCCCTGCGCGCTGGACGCGGCTCCCCTACCGGCCGGCTACGAAGGAGACCGCCGCTCCGCCCTCGCGGGCTGGCTCACCGCGCCGGATAACCCGTTCTTCGCGCGAAGCATAGCCAACCGGCTGTGGAAGCACTTCATGGGCCGCGGCCTCGTGGAGCCCGTAGACGACATGCGGGCCACCAACCCTCCCACCAACGCTCCGCTCCTGGACTGGCTCGCGAAGGACCTCGTGGACCACCACTTCGACCTGAAGCACCTGATGCGGACCATCATGCTGTCCCGGGCCTACCAGCGGACCGCCATTCCCACCGCCGCCAACGCGCGGGACAATCGATACTGCTCACACTATCCGTTCAAGCGGCTAAGTGCCGAGCAGCTCCTGGACGCCGTGACCCGTGCTACGGGCGTGCCGGAGAAGTTTCCGGGCTATCCGGCCGGGACCCGTGCGGCGGAGCTCCAGGACGCCACCGTGCCCTCCTACTTTCTGGATCTGTTCGGCCGCCCTGCGCGGACCAGCCCCTGCGAGTGCGAGCGCACGGATGACCCCAACCTGGGCCAGGTGATTCACTTGATGAATAGCGCCGGCATCAACGGACGGCTTTCCGACAAGAACGGCCGGCTGGCAAAGCTCCTGGACGCCCATACTTCGGACACCAGGCTCGTTGAGGAGCTATTCCTCGCCACGGTGTCTCGTTACCCCACCCCGGCTGAATCTCGCCGGGCCATCGCCGCGCTGTGGGGCAGAGAGCGGGCGACTCCGGGTTCCGGTCTCACGACTCACGACCTACGACTCACGACTCCTGACCGCCAGCGGCAGGCCGCCGAAGACCTCCTGTGGGCGCTGCTCAACTCCAAGGAATTCCTCTTCAACCACTAAGATAACCACTGAGCGCCTGGTGGACGTCACTGTCTACCAGGCGCTCAGCAGGCGGGCCAACCGGCGGACGGAGTCGCTAAGGAGAGGGCCACGGCGCAGGCCGCTCGGACAACGAAGCGGTAAGTAGCCTGTTCCCACTCGTTCCACTGCGCGAGAAGGGAACGTCCGCAGCCGGCGCTAACCAACCGGGGGAGGCTTTGCATGATTTTCCGGAAGCCCGTTTGCACCGCGGCAATAGTAAGCGCCCTGATCCTCATCTCTCAGGTCCTCGCCGGAGCGCAGCGCGTGACGCTGTGGCACATCGGGACTCCCGACCACGCCGGAGCACTTGCCGGTCACGCAAATGTTCCACTCGTACGTGATGAACAACTACTGGGATACCAACTACAAGGCCAGCCAGGACGGGATCACTACCTTCCGTTACGCGGTGGCGCCGCACGGGCCCTATCGGGGAGAGGAGGTGGCCCGACTGGGCATGGAGTTCAGCCGTCCTCTGATTGCGGCTTCAGCGAGAGGAAGCGAGCCCGCAGCTCCCCTTTTGACCGTCGAGCCGGCGGGAGTCATTGTGGAGACGCTCAAGCCCAGCGATGACGGCCGCGCATGGATCGTCCGGCTCTACGGCGCGAGCGGACATCCGGAGAAAGCGACTCTGCATTGGCGAGCAGGACTAACGCCGCACATCAGCCTGAGCGACCTTTCCGAGCGCCCAGGGGCGCCACTCACAGGACCAGTGGATGTACCTCCGTACGGGATTGTTACGGTGCGGGCGGAACGGTAGGCGGGAGCCCTCCGCGCTGGTGTTCGTCCCTCTTCTGGCGGTTGCGGAGCATGGCGCGCTTGCGCATCTGGTACCAGACGATGATGGCCAGCCCGATGGCAGCGAGCGCCAGGAACAGCTTGACACCCGGCAGGAGTATCCGCGGGTCGGTTGGAACATCGTCCTCGTCGGCCCAGGCCGTCGATGAGCACAGCAGAAGGATGAGAACTGCGGAGATAGTACGTAGACGGTACGGCATGATCGGCATTTCTCGGCTGGACGCCCGGTCTCCTTCACGGCCGGCCACTTGAGGGAACTTCACCGCCGCAGAATCCGACGACTCGTTTGGAATGGCTCCGGGGCGGAGCCTCGCTTCGCCCGCCGGCAGCGCGCCGATAGGCCGGAGTGGACCGGCGGAATCTAGGTCCTCGCTCGAATACGTCCACTCCGGCTGCACGGCGGTGCGCCGACGCTGCGAAGCACGCTGACCTTACAGCATACTCCGTGCCGAATCGCTGGTTGAAGGTTGAAGGTTGAAAGTAGAGTGCCGGAGACCTTCAACCTTCAACCTTCAACCAAGATGATTTCCCAAAACCTCACGGACCGGGTCGCCATCGTTACGGGGGCGGCGCAGGGGATCGGTCGGGCCATCGCGGAGCGGCTGGCCCGAGCGGGCGCGCGCGTCGTTGTGGCCGATATAGACGAAGCCGGAGCGCGTGCGGAGGCGGAGCGCATCCAGTCGCAGGGCGGTACCGCCTCCCACCAGCGGGCCGACCTGACGCGCCAGGCGGACATCGACCGCATGGTCGACAGGACGCTGGCCGAGCACGAGCAGATAGACATTATTGTGAACAACGCCGGCATCGCCGGCCGCGCCGCGCCGCTGTGGGAGACCACGGACGACGACTGGAATCGCGTTATCTCCCTCAACCTCACCGGCGTGTTCGCATGCTGCCGCGCCGTCATCTCGCACATGCGGGAGCGGCGGAGCGGGGCCATCGTGAATATCGCCTCCATCTCCGGCAAAGAGGGGAACCCCAACATGATCCCCTACTCCGTCTCCAAAGCCGGAGTGATATGCCTGACGAAGGCGCTGGCCAAGGAGGTGTGCCAGGACGGGATCCGCGTAAACTGCGTGGCGCCGGCCGTGATCGAGACTCCCATCCTGGAGCAGCTCACGGAGGAGCAGGTGACCTACATGACCAGCAAAATCCCCATGGGCCGCACGGGGAAGCCGGAGGAGGTGGCGGCGGTGGTGCACTTCCTGGCATCGGACGACGCCAGCTTCGTCACCGGCCAGTGCTACGACGTGAGCGGAGGAAGAGCGACGTACTGAAGAGGATGGAGGACCGATCCGTCACCCGTCTCCCGTCATCCGTCTAGATCAGTTCCGGCAGCGGCTCATGCTCGTCCAGCAGATAGTGCGGGCGGCCCTGATTGTCCACTACGGGCGTGGACTTCACGTCGATTCCCATGCGGGAGTAGAGGGTGGCGAAGACGTCCTTGTAGTCCACCGGACGCGAGTCCGGCTCCTCCGCGAATCGGTTGGTTGACCCGATGACCTGCCCGGTGCGCATCCCGCCGCCGGAGAGCAGGCAGCAGGAGACGCGTGGCCAGTGGTCCCGCCCCGCGTCTTTGTTGATCTTGGGCGTGCGGCCAAACTCTCCCCACACCACCACGGACACGTCCTTGTCCAGCCCCCGGTCGTAGATGTCTCCTACCAGCGCTGTAAGCGCCTGATCCAGCATCGGCAGGTAGCTCTTGAGCTGGCTGAAGTTGGCCCCGTGGTAGTCCCACCGACCGTATGCCAGGGTAACGCAGCGTGCGCCGGCCTCCACCAGGCGGCGGGCGGCCAGGAAGTGGTCGTTAATCATCGGCGCGCCGTCGTCCACCGGCTCCTTGCGGCCCGTGCCATAGCGTTCCCGGACCTTGGGATCCTCCTTGGTCACGTCCAGGGCGTCCACCAGCTTGCTGGAGGTGAGCAGGTCAAACGCGCGCTCATCCAGCGCGTCCATGCCTTTGAGCTGCTCAACGGAGCGGCGGAAGCGGTCCATGCTGACCAGCATCCGGCGGCGGTCCGCCAGCCGCTCCAGGCTGATGCCGTGCAGGGTCATGTCCGCCATCAGCGGACCTTCCGGCCGCAGCGGGCTGTGTTCCAGGCCGAGGAAACCGGGATCGCCGGGGTCCCCCCACGGCTGGTGCTGGCACTTGGGCGAGAGTCCCACAAAGGCGGGCACGGTTCGGTCGACCGGACCCTGAAGCTTCGAAACGACGGATCCGAGGCAGGGCGCGTGGTTCTGGTTGCTCTCCGCCACGGAGTAGCCGCTGAAGCAGATGTTGGAGGCGTGCTCGTCGCGCGCCCCCACGAGGGACCGGATGAGCGCGAACCTGTCCATCATCCCGGCGAGCTTCGGCATCAGCTCACAGATCTCGATGCCCGGCACGTTGGTCTTGATGGGTTTGAACTCGCCGCGGATGTCCGATGGGGCGTCCGGTTTCAAGTCAAACATATCCTGGTGCGGCGGTCCTCCCGGCAGGTAGACCATGATGATGGCCTTGTGCGAGGAGTGGATGCCGGCACGCGCCTCGGCAGCCAGGACGTCTGTGAGGGCGAAGCCGCCCAGCGCAAGGCCGCCGATCTTGAGGAACTCGCGCCGGGAGATCCCGTCGCAGAATCCACCGTCACCACCGCCCCGAATAGTCAACATGGTTTCGTCCCCGCGGAATCCGTAATACAGCTATTATGTACGTTCGGTACTGTATGTGTTGGCTCCTCCGGCTAGAGGGAGTGAATCGGATACACCACCATGCGCTGGACGGTGGAGAAGTGGAGGAGCGGCGCGTCATCCGGTAGCCGGATGCCCGCCGCATCCGCCGTGGTGTTCCGCTGGATATCCGCCTGTGCCGGCTGGAGCGGCCAGGGCGGGTGGTGGATGTCGCAGCGGTAGAGGGCGCCCCGGCTATCTTGGCTGTAGAGGCAGTACCGCTCCGTGAGGAAGTACTCCAGCGACTCCTTGTCCGCGTTGAACTCCTCGCCGGTAGGCGCATAGGAGCCCACGAAGTCCGCCTCCGGTGCTCCGGAGTGGGTGCGGTGGCTCTGGTAGTAGGTGGTCTCCTCCTCCGTCACCACGGTCATGTCGGCATTGTAGTACGGCAGGTGGAAGAGCGCCCGAGCCGCGGCCACGGCGAGCGGATTCCCCGCGTCCAGGCTGAAGAACCACACTCCCGGTACGCTGTCCCGAGTGACGTAGGTCCGCACGTTCATCTCCGGGAAGTCCGACGTGCCGGGGATGGGCGGCGTCAGGCGCGCATGCAGGTCGTGGATGTAGAACGGCACGACCCCCACCCAGGCCTTGCCGTCGAACGTGTCCAGCAGCAGCCCCTCCGGGACGAGCGGCCTCACCGCCTCGAAGGGCACCGCCCAGTGGGCGAACAGAAGCTCGTGCCACTCCTGGTACATGATCCAGGGTTCGTCCGGCGGCGGGTAGGGACGATGCTGGGTGGGCCACTCGCTGGGATTTTCAATTTTCAATTTTCAATTTCCGGTTAGGTATTCAGAAGGGCGATCAGGCGTTCCGCATTGTATACAGCGTAGCCGTGGTAATCATTGTTGAAGTAGCCCCAGACGTCGTGGCTGGAGTGTGTCCACTCGCGGATGCGGTCCCGCCACCAGGCGAGGTCCTGGTCCGAGTAGGATCCCGCGTAGAGGTGGGACTGGCTTGGACCGTGGAACCTCACGTAGGCGAACGGCGCGGTAACGCGCAACACGCACGGCAGGTGCGCGCCGCTCATCACGCAGTAGGCTGACTGATGCCGTTCCAGCACGGCAAACGTCTCCTCGCGGTTCCAGCTCGGGTGCCGGAACTCTACCGCCACCCGGATCCACTTCGGCACGCAGCCCAGGAAGTAGTCCAGCCGGGCGTAGTCATACTCCATGTCCGGCGGAAGCTGCACCAGCAGCGCCCCCAGGTGATCGCCGAGATTCCGTAAGCCGACCTCCATCCTCTCAAGCCACTGCTCGGGCTCCAGCAGCTTCTTCGCATGGGTCAGACCGCGCGGCGCCTTCACCGTCATGAGGAAACCCTCCGGCACGCGCTCCGCCCACTTGGTGAACGTAGTATCGCGCGGCCAGTGGTAGAAGCTGCTGTTGACTTCCACCGTATTGAACCGCCGCATGAAGTAGTCCAGCCGCTGGACCGAGGGGATTCCGCCGGGATAGACAATTCCCTCCCAGTGGTTGTAGCTCCATCCCGACGTCCCGATGTGGGTTTGGTAGGCGTGAGTCGAGAGTAGAGAGTCGAGTGTCTGGTGAGCGATATTGTGCGCCTCCGGCATGTCGTTCACTCCCATACTCCCATACCCCCACACTTCCACCCCCGTTCCCCGGCAGGGGTTTCGGCGCGCGCGTGGAACTACGCACCGGCCTTCACGTATGGCCGAATTGGAGAGCGCGGCGTCGGCACGTTCTCACGACTCACGACTCTCGACTCACGACTCTCAGGAGCATGCCTGTGGCAGTCACAACTATTCGGGGGCGTCGCCAGATCACCAAAGGGGAGCGCGCCTTCACGCGCGCCGTCATCCTTGGCGCGGTCTCGGGCCTGCGCGCCATGCTGGCCCCCGCCCTATACAGCTATAAACTGTCCATGGACTCTCCGCACCAGGACACCATCCTCGCCCGTCCGGAGGCCACGCAAGTGCTCCAGGCCGCCGCCGTGGGCGAGCTGGCGGCGGACAAGATGCCGTTCATGCCGGCACGCACAAACCGTGTGGCGCTCACGGGCCACGTCCTCATGGGCGGGCTGGTGGGCTACACCGCCTACCAGGAGGAGGGAGAGCCCGCTCCGGCCGGCGCCGTGGTGGGCGCGATGGCGGCTCTGGGCGCGTCTATCCTGGGCTACTACATTCGGAAGGCGGCGGTGAAGGGCGCGGGCGTGCCGGACCTGGCGGCAGCGATTGTGGAGGATGCGGTAGCGGTGAGCGCCGCCCTGCACGCGTTGGAGTGACCCACTTGTCATTCCGAAGGAGCGGAGCGACTGAGGAATCCGGCCGCACTGGGCCGGAGCCAGATCCCTCACTTCGTTCGGGATGACATCCTGCGGTTGCTACACACTCAAGGGATTGTCATGCAGATTGATCTTCACGGCAAGACGGCCATTGTTACCGGCGCGGCGCGCGGCATCGGGCGGGAGATCGCGCGCACTCTGGCTTCCGAAGGCGTCAACACCATCGTGACGGACGTAAACCGGGCCAACCTGGACGACGTCCAGGCCGAGTTCGACCGGCAGGGCTGGAAGGGGCGCGCCGTTCTCTGCGACGTGCGCGATTTGGCGCGCATCCGGGCGGTGGTGGACGAGGCCGTCCGCGACTATGGCTCGCTGGACATCCTGGTGAACATGGGCGGCATCCTCCGCGGCGGCGCCGTGGAGGAACAGACCGAAGAGGACTGGGACCTGAGCACGGACGTGAACCTCAAGGGCGTTTTCCTCATGTGCAAGGCCGTCATTCCGGTCATGAAGCGGCAGCGGTCCGGCCGTATCATCAACGCGGCCTCCTTCGCGGCCATCGTGCCCTCCATCGGCAGCGCCTCCTACGCTGCGGCCAAGGCGGCGGTTCACTACTTTACGCGGGTGCTGGCGGGAGAACTGGGCCCGTGGAACATCACGGTCAACTGCTACGCGCCCGGCATGATTCCGACCGAGATGAACAGGTTCGCCGAAGCCCCGCCTGACCGGCAGGACCGGCTTCTGGACACCCTCACCCTGCGCCGCTGGGGCGACGCGAAGGACATCGCGAACCTCGTCTGCTTCCTCGCGTCGGACCTGGCGGGATACATCACCGGCACCATGATAGACGCGAGTGGCGGAAAGCTGGCCACGCAGATTCCCCGGCAGGCATACGACGCCGCTGCCGCGAAAGGCGAGTACCGGTTCGAAGACCAGGTGAGAGGTGAGAGGTGAGAGGTGAGAGGTGAGAGGTGAGAGTTCGGATTCAGATTCCCTGATTCGTCGTCTGTTCTCCATGAAGGGCAAGGCGGCGCTGGTGACCGGGAGCAGCAGCGGAATCGGACAGGCCATCGCGCTGGCATACGCGCGCGCCGGGGCATCGGTCGCCGTGAACGGGACGCGCGAGGATAAGCTCGCCGCCACCCGCAAGCTCTTCGAAGAGACCGGCGCCCGCTGCGTCACCTTGCCGGCCGACGTGGGAAACGTGGAGGAGTGCCGGAAGCTCGTGGCGGATGCCCACCGTGAGATCGGCCGGCTGGACGTGCTGGTGAACTGCGCGGGCATGAACATCCGTGAGCCCAT
>CAYNFH010000054.1:0-5894 GCA_964396385.1 uncultured Chthonomonadaceae bacterium
TCCCGGCACGTCGCCGCGTCACCCGATACAAATACGGCCGGCACGCCGAAGCTGCCGGCCACCGCCGCCACAATGCCGGATTCCCCGACCAGCCTGCCGTTGATAGTAGCGTCGTACCAGCTTTCGGAAGAGACCGTGTGGCAAAGCACCCCGTCCGGCGTGCCCGCCATGGCATGCGCTCCGACGAACACCACGCAGTCGCACTCCCCGCGCTCCATAGGCGCCACGTGGCGCGCCCAGGCATGGCCCACGATATAATCCGCCCCGCGCTCCAGTTTGTCCGGAATCCAGCTCATAAAGGGCTTGGCGCCGCTGTAACCGCCGCCGTGCCCGTCGAGCGCGAGGATGTCCGTCGCGCCGGCCTTCTTGCAGCCTCTTACCGCCGCGTTGATCTCCCCTGTGTAGAGCCGCCGTCCCTCCTCATACAGAGGGCTGTTGCCTCCCACGTGCTCCCACGACTGTATCCCACACACCCCCTCCATATCCGCAAAGATCATAACCCTCATCGATCACCTCACCAGTCGTGAACGCTGCCGTCTGCCCGACGGACCGTCGGGAGATACGCGCGCCGATACGGATGCTTGGCGGCGGCCTCCTCATTCAGGTCGACGCCGAGCCCCGGCGCCTCGGAAGGAATCAGGTAGCCGTCGCGATACTCGGGCGCGCCCGGCATCACCTCGTTCACCGTCTCCGAGAAGAAAACCATTTCCTGCACCCCGAAGTTGGGGATGGCGCAGTCCAGATGGACGTTGGCGGCATGCGTCGCCGGCCCGATGTCGCCGGGCCCATGCCAGGCCGTGAGCACCTGATACGGCTCAGCGATGGCCGCGATCTTCCGCGCCTCCGTAATGCCGCCGATGTGCCCGAGGTCGCAGCGGATGAAGTCGATGAGCTGCTCCGTGATGAGCGGCAGACATTCGTACTTGGAGTGGAACAGCTCCCCCATGGCAATGGGTGTGGTGGCGTGCTGCCGGATGAGCCTGAAGCTCTCCTTGTGCTCGGGTCGCAGGGGGTCCTCCAGGAAGAAGAGGTGAAACGGCTCCAGCTCCTGCGCCAGCCGGGCCGCCTGGATGGGCGAAAGCCGCTCGTGCACGTCGTGCAGCAGCTCCACCTCGTCCCCCAGCTTATCGCGAAGATAGGCGAAGAGCTTCGGCACCACGCGCAGGTACTGCGACGGCTCCCAGTTGCGCTCCTCGTGCGGCATCGGTCCACCGTCCCCATAGGACCGGCCCGTACCCGCCGCCCAGGTTGCGGAAGCCGCCTCCTTGCCGCCGCCCACGCCATAAGTGCCCGATGCCTTCGGCACCGCGCACTGGGCGCGGATGCACTTGAACCCCTTTTCCTGGAGCGCGCGCACACTGTCCTCCACCTGCGGGAATTCCGCGCCGCCGGCGTGGCTGTAGACCAGCGCCCCCTCTCGGGTCCGGCCGCCCAGCAGCGAGTACAGCGGCAGCCCCGCGCGCTTCCCCTTGATGTCCCAGAGCGCCAGGTCGATGCCGGCCAGGGCCGTCATCAGCACCGGGCCGCCGCGCCAGTAGGTCCCACGGAAGAGATACTGCCAGATGTCCTCCACTTGGTCGGGGTCGCGGCCAATGAGCAGCGGCGCGATATGGTCCTTCAATGCCGAGGCGACGGCCAGCTCCCGGCCGTTGAGCGTGGAGTCCCCCACCCCGTACAGCCCCGGCTCATCCGTGAGGACCTTCAGGAAGACGTAGTTACGACCGGGACACGTGACGATGACCCGGATATCGGTGATCTTCATAGTGAGCGTCTCGTTCGGGACGCTCACGGAAGATTCCTGGCGGAAGAAGGGCGTTCAGGCGCGGAATCCGAAACACCGGAACACCTATCCCTCATCGCTTGGCAGCGCCGCCATCCGCTTGCCGGTTCCGTCGGCGTTGTATATGAAGAGGCGCGGCTGGTCCTCCCCGTTGTCCAGCAGCGCCAGTCTTTGGCCATCGCGTGACCACGCGGGGACAAACTGTGCGCCCGGTTCCGGCCCGCGGATCAGGCACGCGCTCGAGCCATCCATCTCCATCCAGAAGCAGGCGGCCAGCGTCTCTTCCTCTGCGCCACCACCCGTCCGGTTGTACTCCACCACCAAGGCTAGCCGTTCTCCATTCGGCGAGAAGGTGACGGATGCCACTGATGGAGTTACATTGCGGGAAAGAGCCAGCCGCACCGGCGGCAGGAACAACAGAGTGCTGGGCAATGCGAGTCTCTCCCGGTTTCCATTGACCGGGTCGTAACGGTAGACAGAAACCGAGTTGCCGCCGCCGGCAAAGTCAGCTTCCGCCCAGAGGAGCCTGCCCAGCCTATCGGAGTAGGCCACGCCCAGGAGCTGGTCCGGCGCCGCGAGCCGCTCTACCTCGCCGGCATGGGTCCGGTACAGCCCGCACTCGTACGCGGGCGTCCCATCCGCGCTGGCGGCTTCCGCCAGGCCCGCAAAGGCCGCCCCTTCCTCGCCGGGCAGCGTAACCAGCGGTCCGGCAACGGAAATGTGCTTCGGCACACGGATGCTCTCGTCCATGCTGCCGTCCAGTTTGTACCACCCGATATCGCTTCCGCCATCCGCTGCGTGCACCGCGACGAATCGCTGGCCATCTTCTGTCCATGCAAACGGAGGATCGATGTCCGTTCCAAGGTCCGTCGTCTGCCCGGTACTCTTGTCGAACACGGCCGTGTGAGCTCGTACGACTGTGGCATTCGCATCGGCTCCCTGCTGACCATCCGGCTCGGACCTACCGGTCTGGAAGAGCAAGTACCGGCCGTCCGGCGACCACACCGGCGAATTGGCGCTCTCGCCTTCGCCCGAGACCTTGACCCAGTTCTCGTCATCCACACTGGCGACCCAGACCGCGCCGCCATGGCTCACCGCAACGTGGCGGCCATCGCCGCTCATGTCCATCTGGTCCTGGCATCCCGCGAGTGCCAGCAGCGCGGCAGCCACCGCAATCAGCGCCATCCATCGTGCACCCATCGGTTCCCTCCTGCGCAATCAGCATCAGACCAGCAACAGTGGTTCTGCTGACCACTCTAGCAAGCCGGCAAGGAGGTTTCAATGGGCCGAAAGTCCTATTTCCTGCCCAAACGGACAGTCGCGGAATCCGCCCGCTCGGCGGATGTGCCGATCCACGCTTCCATCGTATCCTGGTTGCAACAACCGGCGGGCCTCGGACTACGGACTTCGGACCGCCTATTCTCCAAGGAGCATCAGAATGGCAGCGAAGAGCATACTGAGCGAGCTTTCGGACGCCCTCGCCGGAGCGGTGGAATCCGTGGGGGCTAGCGTCGTCCGCGTGGACGACGGCACACGCCTCACCGCGAGCGGTATCATCTGGTCGGCGGACGGCGTGGTGCTGGCCACCTCACACGGCGTAGAGCGCGATGAAGAGGTACAGGTAGAGCTGCATGACGGCCGGCGCCTTCCCGCCGCCGTGCTCGGCCGCGACCACGATACCGACCTCGCCGCGCTGAAGGTGGAGGCAACCGGCCTGCCGGCGGTCCAGCGTGCATCCGCGGCGGAAGTCAAGGTGGGCCAACTCGTCCTGGCCCTCGGGCGGCCCGGAAGCGCTGGACTGCAAGCCACCGTCGGCATCATCGGCGCGAAAGTGGAGACCCAGACTGGCGGCAAGCCGGGCTACATTCTGAACACGGACGCGGTGCTCTACCCCGGCTTCTCCGGAGGACCCCTCGCGGACGTTTCCGGGCGGGTGGTCGGGCTCAACAACCTGATGTTCGGCCGGGGTAGAGGCGTCGCCATCGGCACTCCCGTGCTGGAGCACGTGGCCGCCGCGCTCGTGGCGCACGGCCGGATCCGGCGCGGCTACCTCGGCGTGCGGACTCAGAGCGTGGCGGTGCCCGCATCGCTCAACCCGGGACAGGAGGGCGGCGCGCTCGTGGTGCAGGTCGAGCCGGGAAGCCCGGCAGAGCAGGCAGGGCTGCTGCTCGGGGATACGATCCTCGCCATGGGCGAGGACTCGATAACGGACGTGGACGACCTCCGGACCGTCCTTCGCGGCCGGCAGGCAGGCGACGCGGTGGCGCTCCGCGTCCTGCGTGGCGGCGCGGTAAAGGAGATCTCCGCCACTCTAGGCGGCGAATAGGTGGATTGATGGGGGGCAGGCAGGGAGCGTGATCCGTGTGCTGATCGTAGCCGCCTATGCGGCCGTGCGGGCGGGCCTGCAGGCGCTCCTGGCCGAGGAGCCGGATCTGGAGATAGTGTGCCAGGCCGCCGGTTCAGCCGAGCTGGAAAGGGCGCTGGCGCAAACCCTGCCGGACGTGGTGCTCTTTGACCACCAGCCCGCCGAAGCCGCGCGCGTGCTGGAACTGACCGCGGCGGCGGAGGCCGGACTGGTGGTTCTCGGCGAAGAGCGCACCGGCCTGCGGGCGCTGGCCGAGGCGCCGGTGAGGGGCTGGGGTTTCCTGCTGAAAGAGGCGGGTGGCCCGGAAATAGCCGCGGCCGTCCGCGCTGCCGCTTCCGGCCTGTCCGCCCTTGACCGGTCCGTCGCCGCGGGTCTGGCCGCCGCGGGTCTGGCCGCTGCCCAAGCCGACCTATCGGACCTCGACCCGGACGAACCGATCCTCACGTCACGAGAACGCGAAGTGCTTCAGCTCATGGCGCAAGGCCTCCCGAACAAAGCCATTGCCGGCCGCCTCGGGGTAAGCCAGCACACGGCCAAGTTCCACGTGGCGTCCATCCTGGCCAAGCTGAACGCCGCTAGCCGCACAGAGGCCGTCACGGTCGGCGCCCGCCGCGGCCTCATCGCCCTGTGAGGAGGGCTTGAACCGCAGAGGACGCAGAGAGCACAGAGAAAGGCGGATGAGGCAATCAGGCGATGGGGCGATGAGGTGTGGCCGGAATCCGAACTGCTTACCCCCTCATCTCCTCATCCGAATCTCTGCGTCCACTGTGTCCTCTGTGGTGAATCACTTCCCTGCAAGTGACTTCAGGTGGATGCCCGCTGGATGCAGTCCCGCAGGAACGAGGCGCTGCGCGGCAGCGCGTCCTCCGCCGGACCGGTCAGGCCGCACTCGAAGGCCATATATCCGGTGAAGCCGGCCTCATGGAGCGCACGGAAGATGCCCGTGAAGTCGATGTCGCCGCTCCCCGGCTCCTTCCGCGTGTTGTCGGCAAGGTGCACGTGCCCGATGGTGTCGCCGCAGGCGCGGATGGTCGCCGGCATGTTCACCTCTTCGATGTGCATGTGGAAGGTGTCGGACATCAGCCGCACGCCGCGGCTGTTGAGCGTCCGCACCACCGACGCCCCATCCTCCTGCCGGGCAAGACTGTTCGATTCGTACCGGTTTAGCGGCTCCAGTAGAATAGCGGTCCCTGTCTGTTCCGCGTGCGGAGCCAGGTCCCGCAGCATGGCCAGGAGCAGCTCTCGCTCCAGCTCAGCGCGGCCTTTCCAGGGCGAGAGATCCGGCACCCGGTCGTTGCTGTTGAAGATCGGTACTGTGATGGGACCCACCGCTCCCAAGTCCGCCGAATAGTCTAGGTGGCGCTTCAGCGCGTCCGCGCAGGCCTGCCGGTGTCGCCGGTCCGGGTGGACCAGCTCGGCGGGGCAGCCGCCGCAGATGGAGGAAGCCTTCACGGGGCTGTCCTTCAGCGCGGCCCGCCGCTCCGCGAACCCCTCCGCGTCGTTGAGCTGGCCGCCGTTTAGCTCCACCCCGTCAAAGCCGTACCGCTCCAGATTGCGGAGCTTCTCCGCGAACGTCGCCCCCGGTACCAACCCTTCCTGGCACGATAGCTTCATGTCATTCTCCTTCCTACCACCGCCACAGCTCCGCGTCCGCCGGCGCGAGATTCAGGCGTACCGCCAGGTCGCCGTCGGCGTTGGCGGTCGCCTTCACTGCCGACCAGCGGCCGGTCGCCAGGCTGAGCCGCTCCG
>CAYNFH010000054.1:5904-28847 GCA_964396385.1 uncultured Chthonomonadaceae bacterium
TGTTGAGCAGCGCCTCCGCCGTCGTGGGCTGTTTGTAGTCCCGGTTGGCAAATAGCACGTAAAGGTGCGTATCATTGCGGAAGAGGCCCACCGTCACGTCCCCGCCGCGGGCGAAGTTCACGGGGGTTCCCTCCTCTCGCGCGGCACCGCCGGGAGCGATGTTGCCGTTCTGGAACACGGTCGCCAGCTCCGCGCCCACCAGGTACTTGCCGATGGCGCGGACGTCGTGGTTGATCCGCCGCACCTCCTCGTACTGGGTGGAAGGCGAACCGTCCGCGCCGACGATGCCCGGCCCCACCTGGAAGTCCTGCCCAGGCGGCGTCCAATAGGTGAAGTACATCAGCCCCTGCCCTCCCCCCGCCAGCGTCTGCATTGCCTCCCAGCGCTTTTCCGCCTCGTCCGGCTGGCGGTAGCCCAGGTGTGGGATGGCGAGCACGATCTGCCAGAACGGGATTCGGTACCGGTCTGCCAGCGTGCGGACGGTGTGCAGGTTGGCGAAGAAGCCGGGTCGGTCGCCGCTCTTCAGGAAGTGGTAGTGGTCGTAGCTCAGGATGGCCGGGTGTACCGCACGGATGAACTTCTCCACGTACGCCTCGTAGCTGTCCGCGCCGAGCTGCTGCGCGCTGGCGTAGTTCGGAAACAGGTTGATGTACGCTGGGTGCGCGGGGTCCTTCTGCCGCAGGTACTCCACCACCTCGCCAAGTCCGGTGAACTTGTCCGCCGAGGGCTCGTCCGTGAGGAAGTAGCCGGCCAGCGCGGGGTGATGTCCATACTCCGCCACCACGGCATCCAGCCGCTTGCGCGCGTCCGGCACGCCGGTAATGGCCATGGGCAGCCTGTCGTCGAAGATGAACGCTTTGAGTCCCGCCTCCTTCGAGCAGTCCAGGAGGCGGCCGTTGACCTCCGGCGTGAATGGACCTTCACAGGGAGGCATGACCAGCGTGAAGCCGGCGGCCGCGATCTGCCGGAACCGGTCCGGAGTGATGTACTGGCCGGGCGGCCCGCACCAGAAGCTGATGGGAAATTCCTTCGGGGCCCAGCCGGGGACGCCGGCTCGGCTCTGGGCGGCAGCCGACCTCGCCGCTGGCGTCCCGTATCCGCCTCCGAGCACCGCCAGGAACACGGCCACCGCTACCAGCTCACGCATGGATCCCTGTCCTCCTGGGGCCGGTTTTCGACCCAGGGAGTGGAACTCCTGCGGCTCGTGGTTCATTCGGCTGGTTCTTCGCACTTTCCAGAGTCCCCGCAGGGGGACTTCGCGTCTTCCGTAGCCCGCGACTTCAGTCGCCGGTGACAGCCGGCGGGCGCAAAGGACTTACCGGATGAACCGCTTACAGGAAGAACAGGCGGAGCAGGGAGGGTACGATGCTCCAGAACGGGTTCGGCGACCGCTTCTTCGGAGGGACCTGCACCATGTCGCCGGGCTGAAGCGGCACGTCCGGCATCTCCCCTTTGTGGATGCGCTCAAAGTCCACCGCCACCGGCTGGACGTGGGCGGGGTCGTTGAGCATGTTGCGGAGGATCACCACGCCGCGTGGATCGGCGTCCGGACGAAGGCCGCCGCAGTCCGCGATAGCTTTGGACAGCGTCACCGCCCCCTTGTACTCAAATCCCTGCTGCGCCGCCACCGCGCCCACCACGCTGTAGCGCTGGCCGGTGTCCAGGGTCCGAACTAACACCAGATCATCTGGGGCCAGCTTCAGATTGTCGGTCGGCACATTCTGCAGCGCCCGGGAGGCGCTGATGGTCACCAGCGTGCCGTCGCGGTGGAAGAGTGTCAGCCGGTCCGGATCCGCGGTCGGCAGCAGCCCCTGCGCCGCCTGGATGGCGTCCCGCACCGTGATTCCCGGACGGTAGTTGATGCGGCCCTGCTTGCGCACCTCGCCCAAGACGGAGACTTGCTGGGGCGGGGCCGCGACCACCGCCTCCTCAATGGTGATCGCGTCTCCATTGTGAAGCGGCGGATCGTTGACGGGGTCGTCCTGTCCAGGCGTCTCCAGCACGCGCTGGAGATCCGGCTTGAGCAGCGTGCGCGCGCCGCCGTCGCTCCGGGCCACCTGCACGCTATGCAGGTCCGCCGAAGGCAGGAACCCCACCGCCGCAACCAGGCTGGAGAGACGCGCCCCCATCGGCAGCGTCACCGTGCCGGTCTGCCGCGCCGCGCCCTCCACCCACACCTGGATGCGCGGAACGTGCGCGATTTTGACGATCACCTCAGGCGGGACCGCGTAGTACTTGCGGATGGAGGCGCCAATCGTCTTGGCGGCCTGCTCGCAGGTCTGCCCCCGGAGCGTGATCTTGTCGAGCGGCTTCTTCCAGATGGTGAGCTGCACGGCCCCCTCTCCATCCAGAGGGAAGCTGCCGCACAGCTCCGGCTCGTCGATACCCTTCACGGACACGTTGAGCCGGATGGTGAACCCCGGCCCTAGCCGCGTATCCGGTCCGGCAACAATGTCCTGTGCCCAGGCCGATCCCGCAAGACCTGCCACCATGAGGGCTAATAGAAGGGCGCGCATTCCTGTACTACCTGACTATTGGTGACGGGAAACACACTACGAACTGCACAAGAATCTTGTGCACGATTCATGCCTTTCGCCCCGCTCCCTGCCGCCCGCATCCTGCCTACCGGCTACCGCCCAGCCTCTCCAGCGCTTCACGCTCCTCCGGCCGCCAGTGGATGTCCAGGGAATCGAGCTTCCGCTCGCCAAGCAGCACCCGCGCGGTCACCTCGTCCCCGATCCAGACGTTGCCCATCGGCTCACCGCAAGTAAGAGCGATGGCGAGCGACGGGATTCGCGCCGGATCCGCGCCCACCGCCAGAATCACAGGCTTGCGCTCCTTCACGAGCTGCTTGATGCGGTCCAGCCCCAACCCCACCACCGTGCGCGCGCCGTGCTCCAGGGTCTGCCCCGCGCCGTCGAACCACCAACCGCCGAAGTTGCCCACTCCTCCTGCAGCCGCGATGGCCTCCATATCGGCCGCCGTTATGAGGTCGTTCTGCAGCGAGTCGTGGCGCGGCTGCCAGTCCGTCTGGTGGTGGGACGCGAGCGAGCCGACGACGATGTTGGTCTGCGTCCGCAGCGCGGAGAGAATCTGGCGGACCAGCGGCAGGTTGCTCACCACGGGAACATCGGCAGCGTCCACCAGGGCGGGAATCGCCATGCACGCGTACTGGCAGCCAAACTGACGGGCGATGTCCCGCACGATGTTGTTGGCGTCGAATCGGTCCACCTCCAGCCGCCGTACCCCCTGCGCAGCCAGCACCAGCCCCTTCTTGTTCAAACCCAGGTGTGGGCGCAGGTAGTCCGCCACCTTGCGCGTGACGAAGCCGTAAGTAACCGCCAGGCAGGGATCCTTTGCCTCACCGAACCGCCGGTCCACCTGCACTGCAGTCTCGCGCGCGATGCTGTCCATGATGACTTCGCGCACGTTGTCCGGCAGGGGCGCGGTGAGCATCTCTGACCGGCCGTGCACCACCACCACGTCCAGCAAATTGAACCGCTCGCGCACCTGAGCGGCCAGGTCGCGCAGCCGGCTGCCCTCGCTCTCCCGCGACGGCATGATGGAGATGTGCACGAGCCCCGCGCGCCGGGCCGCCTCACACATCGCCATTACCTTGGCGCGCGGCCTCAATCCCAGCCGCTCTCCGACGGCGTTGTGCGTCATCCGCTCCACAAAATAGAGCTCGGCAACCTTGCGGAGGATCTCCTCCTTGTATTCAGCCGGATCCGTGGAATAGGGCATCTGTTCCTTTCTGCGGCGAGACAGTCACATCTGTTTCCATCTGTACAAAGTATATCCAGATTCACGCGAAGGAAGCAAACTGGTTACAACTGTAACTTTGTGAGCAAGTGTTATTGACACGATCCGGGCCGTTGTGTTAGTCTGTGAAGGCAATCACAGACTACCGTACGGCCCCCTCCCCGTGAAGGGCCAGTGCGCTTCACCCCCGGAGAAGACGCCATGGGTACCGGCACTTTTGACGACCGCAACGATGCCCGCCTCATCGTAAAGCGGTGGCTGCGACGCAACCCCGAAGAGAGCTATCGCCCCGAGCACATCCGCCGCCTCGTGGCGGAGACCGTGCTGCGGGACCATGACCCGGTAGACCCTATTGCCGATAGCTGGCGGGAGGGGATGTACGGCGCGTGGATAGGCGTGCTGGAGTTTGCGGGCGAGGAGATGGAGCAGAGCAAGCACGGATCGGCGTCCGCCGCAGCGGATGCCGTGCGACAGGCCCTGCGCCACCTGCCCTACCAACCCTCCGCGACCCTGGAGCGGCTGCAGAGCGCCCTCCGGTCGTTTGAGGAAGTACGAGGTTCGTCAGATGGGCATGCGGGCAACGACGCCCGCGCAGCGGAGGCTCTCCGCCTTGCTACGGAGCTCCTCCGCAACACCGCAACGAAGCGGACGGTTACTGCCCATTGACGCGAGGTGCGCGCGCCGCGGCCAATACAAAGGCCGCGGCGCCTAGCACCGCCAGCGCGACGGCCACGGTTATCCGCACTGCCAGCGGCGGACTGGTGTAAGGGCCAATGGCCCAGGCGAGCCCTCCCAACAGGATGAGTACCTCCACGGCTGCTGCCAGCACCAGCGTGGTCTGCCCAACCGCCGGCGCTTCGCCCGTCCCTTCTTCCGCCGTGCTCTGCTCCAGCCTCTGAGCTTCCGCCATCACGGACCTCCTACCCCGCTTCCCGGAAGAGGCCGGGATCCACCATGCTCACCGTACTGGAGATCCGCACCAGCTCCGGGTTGTGCGCCGCCTCCCGCCCAATCAGCACCGTGTCCAGCTCGATGCCCAGCCGCTTGAGCCGAGCGCCCACTTTGCTGTAGATCGAGGCGCGCCCATCCGTCAGCAGCCCGATTCGCGGCTTCACACCCGGCCCCAGCTCTCCGCTCTGCACGATGCGCTCGATATCGTCCGCCGCCGTCTCCAGCGCCTCCACCACGTTCGTCGCCTCGCCGGAGAAGTTGGTCTTGAACAGCCGCTGCACCAACTCGTCCTTCTCCCGCACCGAGCAAGCCATCAGGGGCGAATCCTGCGGCAGCGGGAACAGCCTCTCCGCGAAGCTTCGGAAGTAGTAGCGCGCGTGCGGCCTCCCCATGTCCGCCCGCAGCATGGCTACGGCGATGGCCAGTTCCATCACCGCGTTGATGCCGCGCGGCTCACAGTTGCGGACGAGGGACGTGCTCCGGTCAAAGAGGAGGTACATAAGTCGCGTGCCGGTCCCCTCGCCCCCCGTCTCAATCTCCACCGGCACCCGGCTCTTGCGCCGTTCCCGGTGCGTGATGAGCCGCTCCTCCGCTTGGAACAGCAGGTACCGGCGGTCCTCGCGGTAGGCCAGGATCGGGATAGAGCCCTCCACCAGCCGGGAGAATAGGAACTCATCCGGCATCGCCTGGTACAGCATCGGCGCGGCCCGAAGGTCGGAGAGCGTTCTTGCGGACCGCAGCACCGGATAGCCGGGCGGCCGGCGGCTCTCCAGGTGCTCCACGCCGATCCGCGGGATGAACAGCGTCTCCGGCTCCGTAATCAGGACTTCCGACTCCCGCTCAAGGTACTCCGTCTCATGCTGGCGGGATTGCCCTTCGTCCTCCGCCGACCGCTCCCGCGCGATGTGCAGGAAGGGCGGGTTCTCGCGCGCCAGCGCCGCCAGGATCTCCTCCACCTGCCTCGGGTCCGCGAAAAAGTCCGCGCCCTCGCCTGCGAACCCCACCGCCCGCTGCGCCAGTCCGCCGGTGTCGTCCAGCTCCTTCATCCGCTCCAGCAGACGACGGATCTCCGCGTCAGACGCGACCAGCTCCTTATCGCCCTGCCGCGCCTTGCCGGGACGCACGATCATCCAGGGCTTGAGCTTGCGCTTCTTGCCCAGCCCGGGGAAGAAGATGCTCAGTATGGCGCTGGCGAACTCCAGCAGCGCCAGCAGCGTGCGCCCGATCCGCGACAGCACGCCCAGCATCCGCTCCGCCAGCAAGTACGCCGCGGACGAGCTCTGTTCCGTCACCCGACACTCACTTCACAACACCACCTCCCGCGTCAGCGAGCGCGTCCGCTCCCGGAATGTATCGATCCCCGCCCGCCTGACCTCGGCCACCAGGTCCGTGAGCGTCTGCAGCCCCTTACAGGAGGCGATCCAGTCGTTGAAGCCCGTCTCCCCAAACAGCTTCATGGCCGTGTAGGGCAGCTCGAACACAATCTCCCGGGGCGTCTTAGGCGCCAGGCGCAGCCGGTTAAGCTGGTCCATCAGCGCGCCGAGCTGGTCGTAGCGGCGGAACTCCTGCAGGTGCTTCTGGTCCGGTACGGCGATGCTCACCACGTCCTCCCACACGCGGCGCGCCTCCTCGTACTGGGCATCTTCGCCGCCCGGAAGCACGTGCTTGAGGGAGTGGAGGTGGTCGTACTGCACGTCGCGATGGCCCTTGATCAGCGCAACGGCCTTCAGCACCGGCAGCAGGCTGTTCTGGCTGCGCGTGTTCATCAGGTGGGCCGGCAGCGCCTTGGCGCTGCACCGCTCCTCGAACCTGCTCAGGCACCACGCCAGCACCAGCATCACTCCGGGCGAGAGCCGCACCATCTCCACGTCGTGCGCCAGCGCCTCCACGGTGGAAAACGGGATTCCGGCCAGCGCATACTTGCCGGAGCGGCGCAGGTCCGCCGTCTCCATGGCGCAGAAGCGGCCGGCGATGTTGCGCAGCGTGGGCGCGTGGAAGAAGAACAGCTCGCGCGCCTTCACCGCCTCCCACTGCTCCCCCTGGGGCACGTGGTTGCCGGTCATGAAGGCGCTGTGGAGCCGGCACTCGTAGATCTGGTCCTTGGTGACAAAGCGCCGCTCCAGCAGGATGGTGTTGAGCGCGCGCGCCAGCGCGACACCCGCGTCCGGCCACTCCTCCAGGAGCGCAAGCTGGGCGTCGCACATGCCTCCGTCTATATAGTAGATCTGCTTGCCCTCCCGCCGGTATACGGATGGGATAGGCGGGCCGATCAGGTGGTCAGGGATGGTGAAGGCGGAGAGCTGGGGGCGAAAGATAGCCGCGCCGTCGAAGAGCTCCGACAGCAGGCTCAGGAACGTGCTCTTGCCCTGCCCCGTGGGTCCCACCAGGAACATGTGGTTCCGGGTGAGGAGCGCCAGCGCGGCCTGGACAAGCGCGTCCTCATATCCAACTAGAAACGTCCGAAGGCCATAGATCGCGTCGAACAGGTCTCGGGCGGTGATTCGATCGTCCATTCATTGCCTCCTTCGGCAATAAATGGTCAACGCAAGGCGTCTGATCGCAGCCGGCCATCTCGTAGTCGGCCGTGGACCGCAATGCACGATGCCGAGCCACCCGGCGGTCCTCGCGAGGCTCGGTAAGACTCCACGTCACTCTTGGAGAGTAACGCAAGTATATAGGAGCCTCTAGTCGGTGTCAAGGTAACAAACGGCGTACAGATCGGCCGCTTGCAACCGCGCCGCCACCACTCGGGCCGTCGCCGCCCTGCGAAACTGGCAGTACGTATATCAGGTAGTATCGGCGAGGGAACAACCCATGGAACAGCGGCTCGAAAGCTCCACAACAGAAGACCGGGAGCTGGCAACGGTACCGGCGCCGGAGGAGCTGGCGGTTTCACACGGCCCCCCCGCCGGAGCCGAGGCCACCCTCAAAGAGCAGCGGAAGAACTCCCTTGTGAGGGCCATCCTCCAGTGCGCGATCCTGCTTCTCGCAGCCGCCGTGCTCCAGACCGGGCTCGGTGGGTGCGGGCTCACGAAGACGAACTTCACCGAGTGCGTGCTGGGCAGCCGGAACGGCAAGGCCATGCTGACCATCGGCAAGACGCACGTCGTGTTCCCGGACGTGCCCATCGGCGGCTCACCGAACCAGCCCCGCAAGAAGGCGCTCTTCATCCAGACCTCCCTCGCCGGAAGCACCACCGCGGAAGCCGGCGCGGACGGCGTCACCTTCACCTACTCGTACACCAAAGGCGTCTGCACGGTCAGCCTCGCCAACCACTCCTTCGATGTCCTCGCCGCGGGCACAAAGCTCCGCGTCGCCGGCCGCACCTACAACACCGACCAGGAGCAGACCATTGTGGTCGCTTCCACGTCCCACCCGCCCCGGCCACGTCAATAGCGGCCCAGTCGTCCACTGCCGAATCGCCCAATGGAAAGATGGACATGGATGGAGTAGCAGAGGCGCTGCATGCTTCTTCGATGCTGCGCCAGAGCTACTCCATCCCATTCAACACCGGTGCGGGCATGCTTGTTAGGGCGACCAGATCAGGCGGTGGACGCGCTATTGTCGCAGTCCAAAGCGCGCCACCAGCTCCTCATGCGAGCCGTTGAACCGGTCAGCGTCCACTCCACCGGTAACGCCAGGAACGTGCACCTCCCCTGACTCTCTGCCCGCATACTGCCAGAAGGTCCAATCGCTCCAGCCGGCCGGAATCCTGGGGCGGGACGCAGAGGTGTAGTGGGCGATCCAGAGCGGGTACTCGCCGAAGCTGTCGTCCAGGTTGGCCGACCAGAAGGCAGGGCCGGTGTAAATGATAGGCGTCCGCCCGGTCTCCGCCGCGACAACATTAAGCCAGGAACGCACAGCCACAATCAGCGCCTCTCCGGCTACCCTGTCTATCACCTCCACGTCCAGCGCAGCCGGCAGGTCCGTAGGCAGGAACTGTACAGTGCTGAGGAAGTGGCGCGCCTGCTGCTCGGCGTCCACGGACGGCCGGAAGAAATGGTAAGCGCCTCGCGTGATGCCCACCTCACCCATCTGCTGCCAGTTCTGGGCAAAGAGCGGATCCACAAAGGAAACGCCTTCCGTGGCCTTGGCATACCCGAAGGACCAGCCGGCGGCCAGCACCGCCGCCCATTCCACCTCCCCATCAAAGTGCGCCACATCAATACCAACTGCGTAGTTCTCTGCTTGAGTCTGCATTGCTATCCCTCGTCCTCTCCCGCTGGCCCACTTGGCTCTGTACGGGTCGGTGTACCTATTCCAGCACCTGCACTCTGGTGCAAATTGTGAGGAGCGCGAGGCTCCCGCCGAGCTAACCTAGCGATTGGCAAGCCGTACCTTCGGCCAACCTCAGCTCGGCGCCTCGTAGTACTCCACCGTTCCCTGGAACAGCAGGTCCTCGCCGATGGTGACTTGCACAGGGCCGACGTGCAGCTTCACGTGCTGCACCCCGTGGAACACCTGCGTCGGCGCCTCGAAAATGTCCGTTGCGCTGAGCGTCGCTCCCTCCGGCGGCAGCGATGGGAACCACTCGTCTATGGCGTTGGTCTCTGTGTGGACTGGCGCTTCGCGAGCAGTGAGATTGCCTGTCCAATGCTGGTATATGCGGGTCATTGTTTCTCCTCCGAGAGGCATTCCGCTGCCTCAGTTCCAATCACACCGGAGTCGGGGAGCGCGTTAGGGGCCCCTGCGGCTTTCACCGCGATAGATGCTGGCGCCGAACCGGTCGAGTAGATCGATGCTTTGGGCGAAGCGAGAAGTGAGATAGAGTCGAAGGCCGTGGTGGCGCGATTACGGCTGTCCCAGACGGTGGTGCTGTAGTAGCCCAGGGGTCGATAGTGGTGACGGCGCGGAAGGCGGCGTCATAGACCGTGGTGCTGCGCCGGCCCAGTGCGTCTACGCGGGCAATGGTCTGCCGGGCTGCGTCAAAGAAGGTGGCGTTAGACGTGGACTTCATTCCGGCGGCGATGTTGCCAGAGCCGTCGAGGCACTCAGATCTATGTCGACAGCCCTCATGAGCCGGCCCAGGCTGACTTCAGGGATCACACCACCCCAACAGAAGTTGGATCATGGTCTATCTGACGGGAACGCTTGGTGTGCATCGGCCGTCCCCGCCGTCAAGTAGAGGCCGGAGAAGCCTGAGTTCAGAGGAGGTGCATTCCGGGGCTCTCCTTGCGCATTGCTCCACATAAGCTGGCTGATTCGGCCAATTCGAGCTCGATCCCGAATACCAGCTCCCACCAATATAGGCTTATTCAAGGTGCAAGTATAGACCTCGCCGTGGGAATAAGCAACTACGTGGGTCATTACGACCGGCTCACCGGAGGTGCCAACGTATAACTCATCACCAAACTGGGTGAGGTGCACTCGACCTACGGCGGACACGGCGAACTGGAAGCCTGCTATGGCAACAAGCGCAGCAACGGCGAGAGCAAAGCCCACGACCAGTGCTACATAGTTACGCGTCAGCCACGGTGTCTTCGACATTCAACTTCCTCCAGCAGCGCACTTGAGACGCCACCGGTCCGTCCACAGAAGGAGGACAGGTCTCGCAGTGAACGGACCTATGCTATCGGTGACCCATAGCGAGAACCGCAAACGCTTCGCTGGACCAGTGAGCCTAATTGGCGGAGCAGCCTGGCAACCCAAGAAGGATTGAGCTCCTCCACCAATTAGTTCACCGGCAGGGTTTGGCGCGGACTGACGCGTGTTGTCGCTCACTCGCAGTGCAACTTACTGACCGCGCTTGTGCAGCAGTTCAAGCACGCCTCCCCTTGGTATATGTTTCCGGATCCAGTGCCGGGCGGTCCAAACAGACCACAGTGGCCACCGAGCCTGTCTGCGATTTGGTCCTCAAGATCATCGCGGTAGCGAAGGTGTCTATGGGGAAAGTCACCTATTTTGCAGGCGATGAACCCGGGTATTAGGCCGGCGCAGGCGGTGGCCATGCACACTTCCCAGCAGTGGGCGACCTTGTCGGCCCCCCCGGCCCGCCACAGTTGTTGTGGATGTTCCATCCGTAAGAGAGCCAATTCCAAAACTGGAAGCAACCCGGCGGATTCGGCGTAGGATCCGACCCACACGTACCGCACGTAAAGTTGGTCTTGCAGATCTTGTTGGCCAAATCGCAGGCCTGCTTTGGACACAGGTTCTGGTCTTCGTGTAGGTGCTTGTACGTGTCATCGAAGCATTTGAGTTTCGTCGGTTTGAGGCCACTAGGATCGACCAGTGTCGTAGGGTTTGCCTCCACGTAGGTATATGGCGACTCCACGCCGCGGATCGTGCGAAGCGGATCTGAGGTTGACCACGCTCCCTGCGATGGACCATAGTGCCTCGCCACCACGTAGATCTCGCTCCATTTCGTGCCCGTCTGTCGGTACCCCTGGCTGCCGACCCAGCGGAAGGCCGGGTCGGGACTGGCACCGCTCTTGCTAAGCTGGGCGCCATAGGGCTTGTAGCGGTAGGTGTTGACCACTTGGGCCGCCTGGCTGGCCGTAGCCAGGGTGGACCCGAGAGCATCGCTCAGGTAGTCCACCCGGCCGCTGCCAGAGGTCCGCTCTGCCAGGATCTCACCGTCTATGCTGTAGTAGTTGGTTACCGCCATTATTAGCTCCTTGCCTGCAGGTAGTTGGCTCCGTCCCAAATCAGGGTTGTCACCACGGATCCGGTCTGCTCCTGCCGCTTCAGGCCACGGCCATCATAGCCGAAGGTAGTCACCGTGCTGCCACTCTGGTGCTGAATGAGCCGGTTCTCTTTGTCGTAGGCCAGCGTCGTCACGCCCGAGGTGTCCTGCACCTTCACCAGGTTTCCGTTCGGGTCGAAGCTGAACGTCGTGAGCGCCCCCGTTGGGTCGATGCTCGTCTGGTCGCGCCATGTGGGGCGTGCGGGTGGGGGCCTGTTCTTATTACCGTCGCTTCAGCTCCAGGGTGCAAATTTGGCGCGGCCTGTCATTTTGAGATATCCCGGTCTACCCCGGCACGGGCGAAACCTGCACCCCTACTGCGCTTACTGCGCAAGACCGGAATCCTGCCTCTGTTGAGCTTGGGCCGGGGCATGCGCCCCCTTATTACGCTTTCTTCGCTTATTACGCAACCTCTACCATTACCGCCTAGCCGCCACCCACGACCTGTTGGAGAGGCAGATCCGAATCTGGCGCCACCGCGCCAATTTGAGACAACGATCTCACTCCCGCTCCCCCTCTCCTGTTCTTGGGAGAGGGGGCGACACGTAGGAAGCGACAATGCGTACAACCCGGGGGTGAGGGCCCGCAGCACGCACGTAGTTCCGGTCAACTGGCGACGGGGCCTAATCTGGCGCCGCCGCGCCAAATTTGTGACAACGATCTCACGCTAAGATTACTGGGGGCAACCCACGGCCCCTTCGCCCGCTCGCCCGCTCCCCCGCTCGCCCGCTCCGGATTCTGACGCCTGCGCATCCAGGCCAATTCTTGCAGCGCTGCACACCATGAGGCGGGCGAGGGAGTCTGTCCTGCTACCGGGATCCACACCCCGCCCGCGGCTGCCGTCGCTCTAGGCTCCCCGAGCACCGCCGAACCCCGCGCCCGCGCCGCTGGGTCGCAGGTTGACAGCGACAGAAGAACGTACTATTATGTCTACATGCGTGACCTGCAGGTCGAGGAAGTCCACTGTAAGACCATCCTGAACCGCAGCACCATGCCGTTCGCAGACTACACTCTGAACGCCTACCAGGGCTGCGCCTTCGGCTGCTCCTACTGCTACGTCCCCGTCATGCGCAGCCGCTTCCGCCTGGAAGACGAGCGCAAGTGGGGCCGCTGGGTGCAGGTCAAGGTGAACGCGCCGGACGTGCTCCGCGTACAGATGCAGCGCGTCCCCATGGACGCGCGCATCGCCATCGGTACCGCCACCGACTCCTGGCAGCCGCTGGAGAAGCGGTACGGCATCGCCCGGCGCATCCTGGAGGAGCTGGCCTACTATCCCAACCCGGTAAGCCTCCTCACCCGCTCGCCGCTCCTCATCCGCGACATCGACGTGCTGACACGAATGCCCGACGTCCGCGTGGGCGTCTCGCTCCCCTTCTTCGACGAGCGGGCCCGCCGCATCTTCGAGCCGGGCGCCCCCGCCATCGCCGGCCGGATTCATCTGGTCCGCCGGCTGGTGGACGCCGGGCTCTGTGTCTCCCTCTTCTGGTGCCCAATCCTCTATGGTGTCGCGGATACGGCGGAGGCGGTCCAGGACTACCTTCGCCGCGCGGCGGAGCTCGGGGTCAAGCGGGTGGTCTGCGATACTTTGAACTACACCGAGAAGCTGGCCGAGCCGCACATGCAGCTCCTGCGGCTCTACCGGGAGGGTCAGGGGAAGTCTCCCATGTCATTGCCCCGGCCCGCCCTCTCGCGCGAGATCGCCCGCTGGTCGGCGCACTATGGCGTCAAGTGCCGATTGTAGGTGTTCGGTGTTTGGTGTTGGGTCTTAGGACGGATTCTGGGTCCCAACACCTAAGACCCAACACCAAACACCCGATAATAGGGATACACCGCTCTGGAGGGCCGCATGGCAATCATGTGGGGCGGCGAGCCGTGGACGCGCGATCCCAGGACGGCCGCCGCCAACAAACAGCGTTCTATCGTCAAGCTGACACTGCTCACTCGAATCAGCTACAACGGGGGTGAGATGGCCTTCTCTCCCACCGAATGGGATTCGGTCGCGTACGAGCTCCTGGAGGAGCTGGAGCGCGAAGGCCGCGTCGCACGAGTGACGCAGGACGAGACTGGGATCCGCTACCGCATCACCGGCATTCCCTAGCCCGCTATTGGGAAGTAGCGGCGTATGCACGATTCGTCTCCCGCTGTCGGGGCGGCCCGGAGCCTGTCCCGAGCATAGCGAGGGATCTCCGACCGCGGGGGAGCGCGAGGCTCCCGCTGACCTACTCACCTCTCCGCGCTGAGGTCAGCGGGCCTGGAGGACCATCCGCTCGTAGGGCTGAAGTGAGACTTGCACGTCCGTGCCGGGGACAGCGGGCTTCGCTGTACAGGGATACCAGGATTCCAGACGCTGTCGCCCGGTCTCTGCCCGCTCCCCTACCGGGATAACCGCGCCAATGGGCTCCGGGGTGGCGTTGCACAGGGCCACCAAACGAGCTCCTCCCACCTCCCACCGGCTATAGTACACGCTTCGCTGCACGGTGCCGGTCCCAAGCCAGCGCACGCCGGGCACCGTAGTCGCGCGGAACAGCCTGTCTAGCTCGGAGTTGGTTCTGCCCAAGCTCCGCCACAGTTCGCCGCTGGCCGGCCTGTACATCCAGTGGAGCAGCAGCCGTACCCCGACGATGAAGCTAACGTAGGCCAGGGCGCGCGCCTCCTCCGGGCGCGGCTCGCGCAGCTCCTGACCCCCACTCACCAATTGCAGCCAGAAAGCGGCCGGTTTGCCCGCAGCATGGCTGTCTCCGCTCACGCGAGCGGCGAGGGGACCCGCCACGTCGCCCGGGTTGCCATAGTGCCCAATCGGGTAGCTGTCGACGCTGCCCACGTCAGTGAGGTCCAGCCCGGCGTAGCCCCCCTTCCCCGCTGCCCACCTGTTTTCGTTGATCATAATGGGATGCTCCGAATCCGCCCTGCGAGCGGACCGGACCAACTGCGCGAGCTGCCTGTGCGTACGCCTCGGTGGCGCCTCCCACCAGGTACCGGGCTCGTCCACCAGCAGCCAGGCGAGGAGGGCGGGGTGACTACGGAACCTCTCCAGCAGCCGCCGCACATAGCTCCAGATCTGCGTTGCCGTGGCGTTCGGGTCTGGCGAGACGTACGGGATCACGCCCAGGCCGTGGGATCGGCAGTGGTGGAACCGCTCCTCCAGGTGGCGGAGCTCTGCCTCCGTCCAGGCCCCGCCGCCTGGAACAGGCAGCACCCACACCACTGTGTTGAAACCCTGTTCGCGAATACTCTGGAGCTGCCAACGCGAGTCCGGCCACTCCGAGTCGTCCACCATGATGCCGTGGACCAGGGTGGGCGTGCCGTTCAGCCGAAGGCAGTGGGGGAGCGCTGAGCCGGTGATGGTGAGCTCCGCCGGAGGCGTTGCGGCATCCGGGAGCGGGCGTTCGTCCTGGGCGGCGCGAGTGAAGGATGTCACTCGCGCGCCGAGCTGTAGCTGCGGGGCGCTAATACGGACGGCTCCGGACCGCGGAAGGGAGATGGACGCACCGAGGCCGGTGCGGCATCCTCCTGCATTAACCGGTGTCGCCGAGCTGACTGAGTACCGGCGCCACGCCGGTCCGGGGGTCACCAGCCGCACGGCTCCCTTTTGAACTCGCAGCTCCACTGGACACGCCTCGCCATCCGTACGGAGGTAGACGGAGAAGGTGAGTGGGCGGCTCGTCCGGTCGCACAGCTCGAAGGACGCGTCGTGTGACTCCAGGCGCACGGGAGCGCCGCCCGGATTGGCGAGACGCAGGCAACGTGCCCCCGGCACAGGCGAATCGTCCCTGAGGTCGTAGCGGCCCGGCCAGCCCTGCACGAGCATGGGAGCGTTTGAGCCCCATCCATCAGGTACGCCGGGCGTTGTGCAGCGCGTGAAGTCCGCGTTCCGCAGGAGGTTGGCCGGCTCAGGCAGCAGACGCACGTGGACGAGGATGCGGCGGGCCAACCAGCCGTACCTCCGAGCGCCCACCAGCGCAGCCACTCCCAAACCCGCACTGGCGCAGCCGAAACGCACAATGAAGGTCCGGCGCGTCACCGGTGTGAGCGGGCGAAGTCTATGTAGCCCTTCTCGATGTTCACCTCCAGCAGCTCTACCGTAACGCGGTCCCCCACATCCAGCCCCTTCCCACCCCGCACGATGCGGCCCTCTACGGGCGGATGGAGCAGGCGCACCCAGGTGCCCTTCTGGGACGCGCCGGTGATGAGGCCGTCGAACCGCTCTCCAATTCGGTTGGAGAGGAAGCAGGCGGCTGCGGACTTCCGCATCTGTCGCTCCACCTTCTTGGCCGCATCCTCTTGACGGGTGCAGTGGTCCGCCAGCGCCCAGAGGTCCCGGGTGGCATACGGCACGGCCCTCCCGGCAAGCGCGGCTTTGAGGAGGCGTTGCGTGATCACGTCCGGATAGCGGCGGTTTGGGGCGGTGGAGTGAGAGTAGTCCCGCACGGCGAGTCCGAAGTGGCCGATAGGCTCCCCGCCCGGCTGGTTCACCACGTACTCCCCCGCTCCCATCAGCTTGACGATGGTGAGGGAGAGGTCCGGGAAGCGCAGCGGATCCGCTTTCCGGCGGTGGTGCAGGAACCGCTCCAGCGGAACGGCGTCCGGCTCCGGCGGCAGCGTCTCCCCGTACTCGGAGGCCACATCGCGGATGCGGTCCCACCGCTCCGGCTCGCGCACTACGCGCCGAAAGGTGGGAAAGCCGCGCTCGGTGAGAAAGCGGGTGGTGACGCCGTTGGCGGCTATCATGAAGTCCTCGATCAGCTCGCGCGCTCGGTTGGTGGGCTCCAGGCGGAGGTCCGTCACCAGCCCGTCCTCTACGATTGCGTGCGGCTCGACGGTCTCCAGCTCAAGCGCGCCGTGCTCGTGGCGGCGCTCCTTGAGCTGCTGCGCGACCCGGTCCTGGACGCGGAGCTGCTCCTGCACATCCGGCGCATGGCGCAGAGGCTCCGGCGCTTCCGCCTTGCCGTCCAGCCAGGCCGCCACGGAGTTATATGCCAGCTTCGCCCTGTTCCGGACGCGGCCTTGGAACACTTCCGGCTCCCGCACGCTGCCCTCCGCGTCCACGGTGTAGGCCACCACAACCGCCTGACGGTCTACCCCGTCGTTGAGCGACGTGAGGTCCGTGGAGAGCCGCTCCGGCAGCATGGGGAAGATCCCGCCCGCGGTGTAGACAGAGGTGGTGTTGGTGTGGGCGTGGTCATCCAGCGCGGATCCGGCGCGCACCAGCCCGTCCACGTCTGCCACCGCCACCAGCACGCGCACCGCGCCGTCCGGCTGCGGTTCGCTGACGGTGAGCTGATCCAGGTCCCGGGAATCATCATTGTCAATGGAGCACCAGGGAAGTTCCGTCAGGTCGCGGATGGAGGGGTCATCGTCCCGGGCGGGACCGGAGAGCTTCTCCGCCTGGCGCATTGCGGCCGGCGGGAAGTCCGGCTCGAGTCCGCGCTCGCGCATCGCGCGGCGGGCCAGCTCGTGCAGGTTAACGTGGTGACAGCCGTATTCGTGGGTCATCTTTGGGCCTTGTCGTGTAGGGCAGCCGCATGCGGCCGCCCCCTCCGAGAGTGTTAGGGGCGGGCGCCCCCTAGCGGTGCAGTGGTACGTGGATGGTAAACACGTCCGAGGGCGGCCGTGGAATGAGGCGCACATCCTGCAGCACCGGCCCGTTGTATCTCTGTGGGACCGCCGTTCGGGGTGCCGGAACCATTGCCTCCTCGACGCGGCACGTGGACGCGGCGAACATGCCAACAACCGCGATCGCTGTAAACGCCAGCGCCGTGCGCCATCCGACAGGCCCAGGTGGAAAGCGGCGGATCGAACTGGCGGGCATCGGCGGCAGGGAACACACTGGCCCGCCCGGGGCGCGGAGGAGGAGACGCGGATTCGCTTCCCCGCACCCGGCCGGGCGCAGCAACGCTTCCGCCGGGCCGGGAACGTCGGCGGGATGTAGGAGGCGGTGACTGATGGACTCATTGCGCGCGCGGGCGCGAAGGTACTGCAAACAGGACTCCACCGCATCCCGTACGGCGGATCCGCGTGGCGCGAACGTCAACCTGCGCGCCAGCCTCTCTACCGGGAGCAGGTCGATCGAATCTCCGACCTGCTCATACGCGCGAAGGATGGCGATCACAAGTTCCCCGTTCCGTCCCATCAGCTCACGGTTGAGGATGGCGTGGTGTCCCTCTGAGAGCAGCGCCGAGTCCGTGGCACGCATCTGGGGCAGCAACCGCACCAGGGCAGCCTGGGTGAGGCGGCGAATGTGTCCGTCATCCGACGGGAGGGCCTCCACGAGCGGAGGCACGGCGCGCACGTCGTCGATACGGGCCAGTATCTCCGCGGCGCGCTTCTGATTGGCCATCAGCCGAAGCAGCGTCACGATCACGGCCAGTGAAGCGGCCAACAGCCCGATCATGAGCCCCCATGCGACGTTGTAGACCGTTGCAACGGCCCCGGGCTCAAGGACCAACATGCCGCTCCGCCTATCGCTCCGTAGGTCCGCATGAACGATCTCCACAGCCGTCGGAGGCGTCGCGGAAGTCGCCGCTGGCGCCGTGCCCTCATGGACATCCGCGTGGACGACCTGCGGAATCGAGGTTTCCGGCACACGTCCGGAGCGAAAAGCTCTCGCCGAGGTTTGCGGCGTTACAGGCGCAAACTGTGCGGGCAGCCTTACCAGGAGCAGCACCGCCATGCCGGCGGTGTACGCAATGAGGATCCAGCGAAAGGCGCGCCGCGCCCGTCGGAGGCAGCGGGCCTCGTGCTCCAGAAGGCTGTAGAGGTTGCCCTTCGGCAGGTCCCCCTTCGGCTCCGGCAATGTTGTCAGTTCGCTCATGGCGCGCCTCCCGGCTGTTTGCGAGACGGTAGGAAACTTCGATTGGACTCATCCGTCTATACGGATGCCGCTCTGTGCCGGCGGCAATCCACCTCATCGTTCGCGGCAGCCACAAGCCGATTCCTGCGCCCGGCCGCATGCTAGCATATAGATGAGGAGCGAACGGCTCTCATCGGGAGGGCGTCGCAAAGGAGGCTTCCATGAGGACATCTACAGGCATTCTCGCTCTACTCCCCTTCACCCTAGGCGCACTCGCCGCCCCTGCCTTGGGCCAGGAGCTGCGGTTGGAGCCGCTGGGCGCCAAGGACGCCAAGCTCGGCTACTTTCCCATCCAGGTACCCCTGACCACCCAGAAGCCGGCCGGCATCACCAAAGAGCCCGCGTATCGGACCACTCCGAAGTACGGCGTGATCCACGTGGGCAATGGACCTAATTCGACGTACTACCTTGCGCTGGACGAGCCGCCTAGCGGGGACTGGAAGATCTACTTCGACAAGAACCGCAACGGGGACTTGACGGACGACGGCGACGGCGCCTGGAGCAAGAAGTCGGAGCGGGGCGGCCGCACCATGTACGGGCTCAACGAATACATCGTTAGGGCCTCCTGGGGCACGCCCACCAGAGAGACATCATCCGGAGACTACGGCCTGGCGTTCTACCGCTTCACCAATCTCCCGGCGCTGCTGATGTTCCGGGAGGCCGCCCGTGAAGGGACCGTAACGGTAGATGGCAAGCCGCACAAGGCGCTGCTGGCGGACAACGACGCGGACGCCCTATACTCCAAGCCGCTGGACGATGAAGGCAGGCCGGAGGGCGGCGGCAAGCCCGGCAGGCCCATCTGGCTGATTGTTGACCTCGCGGACCAGGGCAAGTTCGATGCTCATGAGGCGGTAGATGCGCGAAGCCCCTTCAAGCTGGGAGACACGGCCTACGTCGCCAAGATCGCGCAGGACGGCTCGACCATCGTCATCCAACCGACAACCCGCAAGGTGGCGGAGCGGAAGGAGCCGCAGCGGCCCAAGCTGCTGGCGGCCGGAACGGTGGCGCCGGACTTTGCGGTGGAGGGGCAGGACGGGCACACCGTGCACTTGGCCGACCTGCGCGGCAAGGTGGTAATCCTGGACTTCTGGGCCACCTGGTGCGGTCCGTGCCAGGCCTCCATGCCGCACCTGGAGCGCGTCTTCCAACGCGTAAAGAATAAGGGCGTCACGGTCTTGGCCGTCTGCACCTGGGACGAGAAGCCCGCCTACACGGAGTGGATCCCGCAAAATAAGGCCAAGTACACCTTCCCGCTCGCCTTCGACCCGGCGGGCAGGGACGCCGAGAAGAGCGTAGCGGCCCACCTCTATAACGTGAGCGGCATCCCCACTACCTACGTCATTGACAAGGACGGAAAGGTGATAGACGCCGTGCTGGGCTATGACGGAGAGAACGATACGCGCATCGAGGCCGCTCTGGCGAAGGCCGGCATCCAGATCGCTTCTGCCAAGCAGCCGTGGGCGCACCACCAGGCGGTAAACCGCCTGCTTGAGTAGAGAAGCCGGGTTGCCCCGGCTCCACTTCCTCCTCGTTATCATCTGAGCCCGGTCTACCGGGCTCTTTTCTCTTTCCGGGGCGTTCGCGGCCGGCTGCTCTCCCATCGCATATCGAGCATGCGGCCGAAGGGTCCCATCGACTCCAGCTCGGGGTCCACCGTCCACGGGTCCATCTCTAGCCGTTGGAGGAGCTCGGTCGGCCGCTGGTGTAATGTGGAATTTGTCATGGCAACAGCAGGCTCTTGAATCAGATGTGGAGACATTGTACTCCGCGATCCAAGGAGGACAGACAATGAATCGGAAGTACGCGGCTTCGATGCTCGGGGCGGCAGCGCTGCTGGCGGTGGGGATCGCCGGGCGGGCGCAGCTCGGGTCGGTGCTCAAGGGCGGCGGTGTCGCCTTTGTAGTGGACCGGTTCGGTCCGCAGATCAACAAGGGCATCAACGCGCTGACCGGGAATCGCAATGTCAGCCCGCAGGACGCCACCAAGGTGGTACCCATCCTGAGCGTGGGCACCGGCGGCTACGTGGGCGCGGTGCAGGTAGATGGCCCACAGGACGCCATAGACAAAGTGAAGGCGGTGGCGCAGCTCGAAGGCAATGTGAAGGTGGTGGGCGGGATCCGCCTGCGGGCGCTGATCCCCATCGCCGCCAAGTCCGTCACCAACCTCCGCCGCGTGCCGGGAGTAGGCGTAAGCGCTTTAGTCGACGTGAAGCTGTAGATAGGAGATGCGAGGAATGCTGCGCCCATCGCGACTGCATCTGCGCCAGGTCCAACGCAGCTACGGTGGCGGCGCGGCTGTTGACGGCGCGATGCGCCTGCGGCTGCGCGGGTGCAATAGGGTCACCGCGCAAACAGCGCAAGGGCCGCCTCATGCGAAGTCGTGAGGCGGCCCTTGCTCTCGATACGGGGTGAACCCTACGCCCGGCGGCGGCGCGGAAGCGGCTGCGGCGTGGGCTTGGTCGGGACCGGCTGCGGTGTGACCTGAGCGGATTGCGCCTTGATTAGCGTCTTGCGCATCTTATGCGTGCGAAGCGTGCGGAAGCAGAAGTCGGCCAGCGGCAGAACCACATTCAGGTTGGTGTTGTGGTTCTTGTGGTGCAGCCGATGGTGCTCATTCAGGAAGCGGAAGACGCGGGTGCGCTCGAACCAGCGGTCACGAGGCACGTGCATGATGTAGTGCATCCCCTCGTAGCAGCCGTAGTACGCCGCGATGGCCAGCAGGCCGCCCCAGAGGCTGGGGATACCCGTCAGCCGCTGAACGCCCCAGATGAGCGGGAAATGGAACCCCAGGAAGAGCGGCAGGGCGAACCAATCCATCATAATGTGATGGCCGTCCGGATCCTCTTCCGCCGGCATATCGTAGCTGTCGTCGCCGCGATAGATGCCGTGATGCGTCACCGCGTGCGCCTTGTAGGTCCACGGGATGGGCCACGGGCGGTGGAACAGATACTTGTGGAACACCCACTCAAAGAGGCTGCCGTACAGGAACCAGGCTACAAAGGCCCCGGCCTGGCATAGGAATGCCATCATGCTGGTCTCATCTCTCCTCACATACAGACCCAGGCCGAAAGGGTCGGCCCGGATATGGCGCCCGATGGCCTCGGCGCAACACCTGACGCGCCAGGACCGTCGGGGCTCCGTGAGCGGCGCGAGATATGGACCAGGGACCCGCCGCGAGCGCGGCGCGGGCAACAGGGACACAAGTGGCCCCGCTAAGTATACTTGCGGCCCGTGCGGCGCGTCAACCGCCCGGCAATTGTCCGGTGGCACGGAAAGTGCATGGCCGCTGTGTGGGAGTATGGGAGTATGGGTGTAAGGGGGGTCCGGATTCCGGCCGCCCCCACACGCCCACACCCCCACACTCCCATATGTGTACCGCAGACGGGTGTTCTTGATATAATGAGGCGTCACACGGGAAGTACGATTCCCTGAGGAGAGTTCCGCTATGTCACTACGCATGCGACCGCTGCCAATCGCGGTGGCGCTGTTCCTCCTGGTTCCCCTGGCCGCGCAGGCCCAGGATGATGCCTCCAGCCACTTCAACCGCGCGACCTCGCTCTATCGCGAAAACCGATACGACGAAGCCCGCCAGGAGTTTGAGCAGGCCCGAAGGCTTTCGCCGGGAGACCCCCTCATCTACAACTGGATCGGATTCGTGGACCTGCGCCAGGGCCGGTACGCCGATGCCGTGACGCCGCTCGAGCAGGCCGTGAAGCTGCGCCCCAACTATCCGGAGGCCTACATCAATCTGGGTAACGCGTACCAGAAGATGCACCGCCTGAACGACGCGATGGCCGCTTTCCGCACGGCCGCCCGGCAGGATCCCGGCAACGCCAACGCCCACTACAACCTCGGAAACGTCTACAGCGAGATGGGCCGGTACCCGGACGCCGTGGCGGAGTACCGCCGGGCCGCCGAGCTGAACCCAAACGATCCGTACATCCAGAACAACCTGGGCTTCGCGCTCCAGTCCAGCGGCCGCACCGCAGAGGCCGTCACGCCCTACCGTCGTGCGGTGGAGCTCTCCAATGAGCGCAACGCCACCTTCCTGCGGAACCTGGGTACAGTCTACCTCAATGAGGGCCGGACGGCGGAGGGCCGCGCCGCGCTGGACAAGGCGTATGCCCTGGACCCGAACGATCCGGATATCCGGAGCGCCAGAATGGGCGCTTTTCCGGCCAGCGCAGATCCGAACCAGGCCATCGCGGCTTACAAGGATATGCTGGAGAAGGACCCCAAGAACTTCCAGGTGGCCTACAACCTGGCCGCCACCTACTTCCGCCAACAGGACTGGCGGGAAGCCATTCCCGCCTTCCGTCAGGCGCTGGAGCTCCAGCCTACCAATCCGGACGCGATGGGCCCCCTGGGTCTGGCCTACTTTAACACGGGCCAATACGACGAGGCCGCCGCGATGTACCGTCGCCTCACCGACGCGAATCCGAACGACGGCAGCGCGTGGCTCAACCTCGGCGCCGCGTACGCCCGCAAGGGGGATCGCGAGTCGGCCGCCAACGCGGTGTTAACAGCGTTCCGGCACAACCCGTCCGGCCCCGCGGTCCCCGCAGCGCACCGGTTCCTGGGAAGCTACTTCGTCACCAAAGGAAACCTCGCGCGTGCCGAGGTCGAGTACCGTTCTTCGCTCCAGGGCGAGAAGACGCCTGCAAATATCGCGGAAGCGCTGGACGGCCTGGGGCTGATC
>CAYNFH010000055.1:0-28736 GCA_964396385.1 uncultured Chthonomonadaceae bacterium
CGAATTGAGGACGGTTGAAGGTTGAGGGTTGAGGGTTGAGAGCCCGAGCCGTTACGGTACGTCCGACCTCCGCAGTGACTTGAGAGGCAGGCAGCACCGCCTCGTAGAGCCTGCTTTCAACCTTCAACCCTCAACCCTCAACCGCTTTTTGTGTTAGAATCGCTAAGCAGGAGATTCTCCGGTTGATCCCGCTGAGAGACAACATCCCGACGCGGCGGTTTCCCGTGGTGAGCGTCACGTTGATTGTCCTGAACGTGGTTGTCTTCCTGCTGGACCGATTGACCGGCAGCACCCAGATCGTCCACGCCATTACCCCCGATGGCATCCCCGTGGCCGTGAGCCAGTTTGAGGGAGGGCTATCCGCGCAGTACTCCATGATCCCGGCGGTGGTGACCAGCCACCTGGACACCGCGTGGGTGACCATATTCACCTCCATGTTCCTGCATGCCAACCTGCTCCACATCGGCGGCAATATGCTGTACTTGTGGATATTCGGCAACAACGTGGAGGACACGCTGGGGCGAGGCCGGTTCCTGGTCTTCTACCTGGTGTGCGGGGTCGCGGCCGCGGCGGCACACATCCTGTCCGACCCGCAGTCCACGGTGCCGACAATCGGGGCGAGCGGCGCCATCGCCGGGGTCATGGGCGCGTATATCGTGCTGTGGCCCGACGCGCAGATCCTGTCGCTCGTGCCATTCGTGTTCATCTCCACCTTGATGGAGGTGCCCGCGCTCATTGTCATCGGATTCTGGGCGGTGCTCCAGTTCATCAACACCAGCTTCCTCGGCGGTGGCATGATGCAGGGCCAGGGAGTGGCTTATATGGCCCACGTGGGGGGCTTTGTCTCCGGCGTGGTGATCATCCTCCTGTTAGGAGGGCGCCGGCTGCTGTATCAGCGGGACGACAGGCGGGACTACTATGGTTGAAGGTTGAAGGTCGGAGCCCATCCGTGCTAGCCGGAGTACGCCGTTACTCCAGCACGTTGAACAGTCGAACACGTACGACGTACTTTCAACCTTCAACCCTCAACCGCCCGAAGGGCAACTGACATGCGTACGATTACGGGCATCGCGCTGAGCCTGCTGCTGCTGGCATCGGGGGCGCGGGCGGGCGACCTTGGCGGGGACGTAGAGCGCGGCCTCGGCAAGATGGTTGCGGAGGACCTGGAGTCCACTTACGGAGTGGTGGACGATCCCCTGCTCAACGGCTGGGTGAACCGTCTGGGGCAGAAGCTCGCGTCCGTCTCGGGCCGCTCCAACCTCAAGTACCAGTTCAAGGTGCTGGACTCCGACGAGATCAACGCGGTCGCCGCCCCGGGTGGGTTCGTCTACGTCAACCGCGGCACGCTGGCGTTCGTAAAGTCAGAGGACGAGCTTGCGGCGGTCCTGGGCCACGAGGTGGGCCACGTAGCCGGCCGGCACGCGATGAAACAGCTTGGCGCGCAAGTGCTCGGCACCCTCGCGCTCATCGGCTTTCGTGCCGCCCACATGGAGACGCTCAGCACCGTCGGCGGCATCGCGGGCGGGCTGGCTATGCTCAAGTTTACGCGGGACGAGGAGAACGACGCGGACCGCAGGGGCCTGCGCAACGCGGTGAACAGCGGGTACGACGGCAAGGCGATGATCCGTTTCTTCGAGCACCTGGACGCGACAGAGAAGGAGCGCCCCAGCAAGCTGGAAGTCTACTTCCTCACCCACCCGCCCACGCCGGAGCGGATCAAACGGATTGAGAAGGAGCCTGGAACGGCGGTCTCCTCCGCCAACGAGCTCGCTCTGGCCGACGGCTACACCTCGCGCTCGCTGTTCCGCGAGGCTGTGGAGGCCTACCGCAAGGCGATTGAGCTCTCGGGCGACAGCGCGGACCTGAAGGTGAAGCTGTCCGAGGTCGCGGCGCGCGAGCCGCAGACGGTCGCCGCTAAGCCTCTTACGGACGAAGCCCGCAGCCAGCGGCTGAAGGAGCTGGAGGAGTTCACTATGGAGCTCGCCCAGGTCAAGCAGCAGATGGAGGACGACCGGCAGAAGGTAGCCTCCGCCCAGAAGGAGACCAGCTCGGAGCTGCAATCCGCTGCCCAGTCACTCTCCGACGCGAGTCAGTTGATCACGCAGCGGCAGACCATCCAGTACCTGGAGTTCGTCCACATGGCGCGTGCCTTCGACCGCGCGGTGCGGATCGGCGGCAATCTCCGTTCGGCGAAAGACATGACAGAAGATACGCTGGCGGAGTTAGACAGCCTGGCGCAGCAGATGCGCCAGGACCTCAACAAGGGGGACGCGTCGGCGGCCTTCGAGGTGGATTCGCTCGCCATGGTCGGCCACTCCGTGCTGCAGGACCTCTCAACCGGCATTAAGCAGGTTCGCGCCCGCGCGGGCAGCGGCCGTGACGGTGCCCGGGAGCTGCGCCAGGCCGCGGACAGCCTGGTCACCTCCTATCGCACCCCATTCGGGTATACGAGCGGCCAGTTTAACATCCTGGACCTTCAGGTCAACAACGCGACCGACACGCTAAGCGAGGGCGTGGAGGGGACGCACAAGGCGCTTGGCTCCATCGCCCACGCGCGAATGATGGAGCTGGTGAGCCGCATCAACTACATCACGCGGCTCGTGCGGCCGGACGATGCCGCGACGGCAGGAATCATCTCCCACTACCTGGGGGTGCCTGCCTCAGACGTGACCCGGATGCGAGGCCGCCTTGAGTTTGGCGACGCCGCGCTCGCGCTGGCGGACGAAGAGTTGGACAAAGCCCACGATGCCAAGAAGCGCAAGGGCGCCCGCACGGTCTCCTATGAGAGCCATGCGGACGATTCAGTGCAGAAAGGGCTCAAGTGGGAGAACGCCAGTGTGCTCTTCAACCTGATGGCCCACGACCTTGAGCGGGAGGTTGGAGAATAGTGCGACGCATTACGCCGGTACTGTACGTTCTGATCGCGTTGGGAGCGCTGGCCGGGCTCTATGGCGCCTGGAAGCGTTATGAGGTAGAGGGACTCAACAAGCGCGTTGAGCTGGCCCTGGAGTATGCCGAAGTCAAGACGCTCGCGGACATGACGGGGCAGCCGGTGCGGGACGTTCTCAAGCGGTTGGGCGACGCGGGCGTTACTTCGGTCGCGGTCACCGAAGAGACTCTGGCAGGACTGGAGTCCCACGGCGAGCTCCGCGCCACGGCGGACAGCTCCGGCACTACGGTGTACGCCAGCACGCCCCAGGTGCTGGACCGGGTCCGGACCGCGCTGATCTCCAAGGGTGTTCGCATTGGCCCGGAGCCTGGGTATACCGGCCCAGTAACCCGGTTCGTGGTGGCCCCCCAGTCATCAGTCGTCAGTCGTCAGTCATCGGTCCTCACGCAGCAGGACTCCGGTCTCACGACTCACGACTCACGACTCACGACTGAGTCCCCCTCCTTCACCGCCAAAGCCGAATACACGTCCCTGCGCAATCTGGGCGTGGGGCTGGATCAGCGCGTGCTGGACACCATCCGTAGCGTGAAAGTGACCAATGCCACCTCCGGACTGCCGGAGCCGCTGCAGCCGGTGGGGCGGATCGGCAACTTCCCCGGCGCGTCGCCGGAGACCATGGCCAACGTGCTCCGCACCCTGCATGATCAGGGGGTCTGGACGGTCATCTTCGTGGGCAACGACGTGCTGGGCTTTCGCGGCCTGGAGAAGCAGGCAGCGCAGGCGCTCCGCGAGTCCGGCGTCAACTACGGACAGATAGAGTTCGGCAAGCAGCGTGGCGACGAGGCTCTGGGTGTCGCGCTGAAGGGCGAGTACATCAGGGTCCACAGCATCGGCGAGGCGGAACTGGGAACCCTGGACGAGAACGAGGCTATCGACCGATTCGTCCGCGGGGCGCGAGAGCGCAACATCCGGCTGTGCTACATCCGCCTGTTGTTTACCGCCGGGGCGGACCCGGTGGGCGACAACGCGACGTTCCTGGAGAAGATCCAGCGCGGGATCGCCCGCGGCCACGAGATGACATTCGGCGTGGCGCACGTATTCGGCGAGACCAGCGTGCCGCGCTGGCTGTTCCCGATCATCGGTGTCGGCGCCGCGGCCGGGCTGGTGCTCCTGCTTATCCGCCTGTTCTCGATCCCGGACAAGAGGGCTGGACTGGTGCTGGCGGCCTCCGTGCTGATCTGCGCCTCCCTCGCTGCGCTCGGAGGAGAAATGGGCCGCAAGCTCGTGGCCCTGCTGGCCGCTATTGTCTTTCCCGCCATCGCCTGTCTGCGCAGGGATATCCTGGAGGACGGAGGACGGAGGACGGAGGACGGACCAGACTCGGTCTTGCCGGTTCCGTCCGTCTCCGGTCTTCCGTCCTCCGTCAATCCGACGAAGGGCGCTAGCGCATTCGCCATCAAAGGGTTAGCGGTGGCCAGCGCGGTAACGGCCATCGGGATCCTGCACGTGGTCGGGCTGCTGGCGACGCGGCCGTTCATGCTGAAGGCAAACCAGTTTCTGGGCATCAAGGCGGCACACGCCGTGCCGATCATCATCATCGGGCTGCTGGCAATCTTCGGCCCTCCGCGGCTGACCCGGCCGTGGGCGGAGGAGTGGTCGCGCCTGAAGGAGCGCGCGGCGCGCATCTTCGGCGAGCCGACGCGCGTGGGTCAGATCCTCCTGGCGCTGGCCGCGCTGGCGGCCCTGGCGTTCATCGTGGCGCGCACGGGCAACGAGCCGGGAGTGGGTGTCTCGGGCATCGAGCTGAAGTTCCGGTCGCTGCTGGACAAGCTGCTGCCGGTAAGGCCGCGCACCAAGGAGTTCCTGATCGGCCATCCCGCGTTCGTGCTGGCGCTGGCGCTCTGGTTCCGCGGACGCCGCAAGTGGGTTTTTCCGCTCTATGTGGTGGGGGTGATAGGCCAGGTCTCCATCCTGAACACGTTCTGCCATATCCACACGCCGCTGGTGCTCTCGCTCATCCGGGACGTCACGGGGCTGGTGGCGGGCGCGCTTATCGGGCTGCTGCTGTTCTGGCTGATCGAGAAGCTAATGCCGGAGCCGGTTGGAGCAGCGGAGGGAGGACCACAGACCACGGACGATAGATCACACTCTCCGACTTCGGCCGTTGTCACGGCTCCGGGTCAGGCCCTCCGCACTCCGTCGTCCGTCGTCGGCTCGCAGTGAGAATCGCCGTCTCCGGCTATTACGGGTGCGGCAATACGGGGGATGAGGCGGTACTGGCGGGTATCGCGGCGTCGTTCAAGAAGCGCGCCGGCAGCAGTGCCGCAAAGATCACCGTCCTGTCCCAGCGCCCGGAGGAGACCGAACGGCTGCACGGCCTGCGGGCCGTGGACCGGATGAACATGACGGTGGTGCGGCAGCTCCTCCGGCAGAGCGATCTGCTGCTCTCCGGAGGCGGGAGCCTGCTGCAGGACACCACGAGCCTGCGGTCCGTGGGCTACTATCTGCTGGTGGTCCGGCTGGCGCTGGCTGCGCGCAGGCCGGCCATGTTCTACGCGCAGGGCGTGGGGCCGCTGCGAAGGCGGTCCGCCCGGGTGATGACCCGGATGGTGGCCAACCGGGTGCAGCAGATCACCGTGCGGGACGCGGGGTCGCGGGATCTGCTGGCGGCCATCGGCGTCCGCCGGCCGCCCATCGAGGTGACCGCGGATCCGGCGTTCGCGCTGGAGCCCGCGCCGCGATTGCGGGCGCGGGAGATCCTGGCGGATGCCGGCGTCCCGGCGGACCGGCCGCTCATAGGCATCGCGATCCGTCCGTGGGAGGTCGCGGCTCCCGCTCCGGAGACGTATGCGACAATGGCTGATACTCTGGCGAAGGAGACCGGCGCACGTCCGGTGTTCCTTCCGATGCAGCCTCCGGGCGACGTGGAGATAGCGGAGCGGGTGGGCGCGGCCATGCGGCAGCCACATACTTTGGTGCGCACGCCCCTTACGCCCTCCGAGGCAGTCGCCGTGGTCGGCGAGATGGCCGGGCTGGTGGCCATGCGGCTGCACGCGCTCATATTCGGTGCGATGGGGGCGGTGCCTATGGTGGCGTTATGCTACGACCCCAAGGTGCCGGCGCTCATGGAGCGGCTCGGACAGAAGGAGCGGGCGCTTCCGTTGTCGGATATGGAACCGGCCCACGCCGCCGGCAGTCTCGTAGGGGCCATTGCGGAAGGGGACCGGCTGCGGCAGGCGCTGGGTGAGCGCGCCAGAGAGCTCACCGAGATGGCACTGGCGAACGTGGACCGGGCGCTTGCGCTGCGGCGCCCGTGAGATGTCGCAAAGAAACTGGATTCGGGGCGAACGATCCAGAAAGGTATATCCGTATAGGGGATAGCATCTCTGCTTCCCCCATTGTCCCGCTAGACCTGGCCTTGTCCGTGGGGCTGCGTGGCCGGCCGTGCCCGCCCGCCTGTTAATATCCTGGAGTTCGCAGACGCGTCACCCCCCGGCGTGGTCAGTGGATGGTAGATGACCAAACGACGCCTTGCGGCGCTGTCCCTGAGCTTTACCGCCGCGGTTTTCCTACTGAATGAGCGCACCGCCTTCAGCTCGGCTCTGATAGACGAGCTGCTCCGGCCGGCTACTGCGGACGATCAGAAGTCCGGTCCCATCCTCCCGCGTCCCGCCATGCCGGCCGCCACCCCGGCAGCGGCCGCCACCCCGCCCACCATCTGGGAACTCCTCCGGGATGGAGATCCCCTCCACAAGCGCGTCGGCATTCCAACCTCCATCCAGCAGGCGGTCAGAAACGCCCAGCCGGACATCGATCCCGAGACGGGTAAGCCCAAGATGGTCGCGGTAGCCAAGCCCAGGAAGAAGCACACCGGCATGCTGGGCTTCTTCGACTCTATGCACGACACGTTTGCCACCGTGGGCAAGAAGCTGCACTCGGATATCAAAATCCGGGGCAACCAGAGCATTGGCTTTCACAACGAGGCGGTCTCCGGCAGCGGCCAGACCTACCAGGCGGACAACTACTTTGGGCAGCGCGGACTCGGAGGAGGATACAACCAGACGGACCTGACTATCAGCGGTAAGGTGCTGGGGATCTTCAACTTCGAGACACACTATAACAACAATCCCTACGGCAACCCCTACGAAAACCGGCTCTCCCTCAACTACGCCTCCAAGCATTTCAAGCTGGATGCGGGCGACATCACCGGCTCCATCACCGGCAACTCTCTCATCGACTTCAGCCGTACGCTGAAGGGCATCGAAGTAGCAGCGGATGTCCTCAAAGGAGTGAAAGTCACCACCCTGATGTCCCAGACCAAGGCGTCTCCGCGCACGGTCGTGCTGAACGGGACCAACGGTCCGGGGCCCTACTATGTCTATGCCGGCCAGATAGTGGACGGCTCCGTCCACGTGCGCGTGAACAACAAGGACATGGTATTGGGGAAGGACTTCACCCTCGACCTCTACACCGGGCAGCTCCAGTTCACCGCGGGGACCATCATCAACCCGCAGGACGTCATCGCGGTCACCTTTGAGACCTACGGTTACGGGCAGCAGCCCGGCACCATCTTCGGCCTCCGTACGGACTTGCGGCTGTTCAAGGGCTCCAAGATGGGCGTGACGATGCTCACGGAGAATAGCGGCAGCAAGAGCTCCGCCCCGCAGTCTCGAACTGAAAAATTCTACGGCCAGGACTCGACGCAGCCGTACGTACTCATGTTCCCGGTGGACCTCATCATCCTGAAGCGGGACAGTAACGGCCTGGTAACCGATGCCCAGCCCCGATACCCGATGACTGTGACCGTGAACGGACAGCCGCAGGTGTACGGTGTGCAGTACCTGGTGAACCCGAACCTCCCCAACCAGGTTTTCTTCAAGCAGTCCTTTCCGGCCGCCTCACAGATCCCAATCGACATCACTTACACTCCGGTTAGCACCAACGAAGCTCCCGGCAACCGCAAGGTTATGGGTGTGGACGCGCTCCTGCCCGTAGGCCACGTCGGAAACATCGTGGCGGAGTACGCAAACAGCGGCTACGACCTGTCAAGCAATAAAATCTCCGGCAGCGCCATGCAGGTCCGGGGCGACTTCCGTTTTCTCAAGGACAGGCTGCACACCAGCTTTAACCTGCGCAATATCTCCCCTTCGTTCACCTCTATCGAGAGCGTGGGCTTCAACCAGAACGACAAGGGCCTCACGCTGGCGTCGGACTGGCTGATTACGAAGGGGCTCAAGCTCACGGCCACCATGGAGCACTCCAAGCGGCCCAGCTACGACTATTCGAGCCTGATCAACACCGGCACGTCCGGGTTCGGCACCGCCGTGGGGGCGGACGACTTCTCCAGCATCAACCTGGGACTCAACTGGCAGCTAGGGCGTGCCGGCCAGCTCAACTTCGCGCACACCGGCATGAACACGAACCTGGCTGCCGGCGGCACTACCAAGTACAACACGGACAGCCTGGGCTTTGCGTACAACTTCAAGTCCCTGGGCGTAGACCTCCAGCTCTCCAAGAACAGCAACTACTCCTCCAGCCTCTCCAACACCACCGGCACGACCACGACCACCACCACAACCACCCCTTTCACGAGCCTGAGCGCCTACAGCGGCGACTCGCTCTCGGAACGGATGGGCCTCAAGTGGCGCGCGAGCGACTGGCTGTCGTTTACCGGCGTTGTCGCGAACAGTAAGGTGAACAACACCAGCGGCCAGAACAACGACGCCAAGAACATGCAGCTCAACGCGGAGGTCAAGCCGCTGCGCAGCATGACCCTCCGGTTCGGCTACCAGCTCTCCGACTCCGGTGGCTACTCCATTTACGGTAACAACACTACCGGCACTACGACCGGTACGACGCCCACGGGGACGACCGGCAGCACAACCGCGAAGTCGATCTTTGGGTTTCCTGCGTACCTGACCCGCCAGACCGGCTCCATCTATACGCCGCCTACCAGCATCACCGGCGTGGGCGCCTACACGGGCGGCGGGTACAACAGCAACCTGGGAGGCTTCGGCAACTACAGCGGCGGGTTCTACACGCCGGGCCTTTCCAGCGGGTTCACGGCTACCGGGTTCGCCGGCAAGTCCAGGACTATCAACGCGAGTATGGACTATCAGCCGTTCCGCAGGCTGAACCTGAACTTCACCTGGAACCAGGCGACCAGCCAGGGGGACTACTCCTTCAACAGCAGCAGCAACAACCTGGGCTTAAACCTCTCCTACACCCTGGGCGAGCGGCTGGCGGTGAGCAGCTCCTTTACCACGCAGCATATCGCTTACATCGGCACCACCGGCGGCACCACCAGCAACATGATGTTCTTCAACGTGCGCGGCAGACCGTTTGGCAGGCTCACTACCACGTTGAGCTACCAGATCATGCGCTCCAACTCGTCAGGGGCGAACACGACCACTACCACGCCCACCACGGTGACCACCAACCCCCTCCTTAATGGCGTGCTGCCGGTGGGCACCGGCACCACCGGTACGAATACCGGTATCATCGACCCGACCACCGGCCTGCCGGCCGGTTACGGGACGCTCACCGGCTATGGCGCTACCAACCTGGACTCCTACTCCATCCGACTGGAGTACCCGCTATTCCGCGGCAATAACCTGTTCTTCCAGTTCGATAATGCGGGCAGCACCGGGTACCTGGCCTCTCTCCAGCGCACGCTGGCGTTCGGCATCAACTTTGCCATGACCCAGAACATGGGCTTTACGCTAGGCTGGCGGGACCAGATGCACATCGACCAGAGCGGGACGACCACCGGCAGCTACAACTACCACGTTCGCTCTCTGGATGCAGACATCAATATGCACTTCTGACGGAGGACGGACCGCATCCCTCCGTCTACCGTCATCCGTCCCCCGTCAGCTCTATCACCTGCCCATCGTAGGCGAGAGCTATTCCCGCCGGAAGCTGTGCATTCACTGCGTCGTGGTCGAAGCGGTGGGATAGGTGGGTGAAGAGGGCCTGCTTCGGCTTCAGCTCCTGCACCACTTCCAGCGCCTGATACAGCCCAAAGTGGGTCACGTGCGGGTCCGGGCGGACGGCGTCCAGGATCAGCAGGTCCAGCCCGCGCAACTTCTCCAACGATTCCGGCGGGATGTGGTTCGTGTCCGTCACGTATCCGAAGGTATTGAAGCGATAGGCCAGCACGGGGAGCTGACCGTGCAGCACATAGAACGACTCCACCTGGAGGCCGCAGAGCGTGAAGGAGCGAGGGACTTCGTGCAGCGTGAGCTTCGGCTTGCCGCCTCCCTCCTGAGTCTGGGTGAAGATGTACGGGAAGATGCGGCGGATATCGGCCAGCGTGTTGGTGTCGCCGTAGACCGGGATCTCCGCGCCGGAGAGGTCGTTGTAACGCCGGAGGTCATCCAGACCAAAGATGTGGTCGGCGTGGGTGTGGGTGAAGAGCACCGCGTCCACGCGGTTCAAGCCGAACGCAAGCGCCTGCAGACGGAGCTCCGGCGTGGTGTCCACCAGTATGATTCGCTCTCCGTTGCGCACCGCCACGGACGGCCTGAAACGCTTGTTCCTGGGGTTGCTGGAGAGGCACACCTCGCACGTGCACCCTATCATCGGGACGCCGTGGGAGGTGCCGGAGCCGAGCACGATCACCTGCATGGCGGCCGTAGTGTACCCGACTGTAGGGAGGATGCAGAGTGCGCAAGAACTCCTACTCGCGGGAACGTGCAACCCTTCCCGGCACGCTCACGTATTCTGAATGGTTCCGGCAGCCACTCTCATCCGATGGAATAAAAGCCGGTGAACCGAGTTCGATGAGACAGTCCCGTACTGTCCGACCTGTCACATCCACCCAAAGGAGAACCGAGAATGCACCGACGCACTCTATTTGCGCTGTCCCTGGCAGCCAGTCTGGTCCTTTTCGCCGGCATCGTCCGAGCCCAGGCGCCCACGGCGCCGACCACGAAGAAGCCGGGCCTGTTGGGCCGCATCCTCCACAAGGGCGGCACGCCCGCCACCAGACCCGGCATGATGGCCCACGTGGGCAATATCATCGGGAATAAGAACACCCACGTGTACCACATGCCGGGCGACCGCGGGCAGCTTCCCGCTCCACAGAACCGCGTCTACTTCCGCACCGAGCGTGAAGCCATCGCGGCCGGCTACCGCCGGGCCGGAATGGGTCACGGCGCCCCGGGAAAGCGCCTGCCTCCGCGAAACGCCAAGGGGCGGTTTATGAAGAAGATGTAGCAGTGGGTGTTCAGGCGTTCAGGTGAGGGATTCGATGGGATCGATTACGAGCAGGAGCGTTCAAGAGTAGACAGCCCCGACTCCAATCACCCGAACGCCTGAACGCCTAAACGCCTCTTTCGTACTACCGAATCCTCGTCCTCAGCCCATGAGGCAGGAAAGTGGCGGCATACCGCAAGTAGGTCTTGGCGCGGGAGGGCTGGAGCCGCAGGGCCAGGGCGTAGGTGCGCCGGGCCAGGTCCGGCTGGTAGTCCCACGCGTAGACGGTGGCGAGCCGCACCAGGGCGAACGCGGCCGCTGCCGGGTCCGACTTCCCCTCCCGAGCCCTCTCATATACCGTGCGCGCGGCACGCTGCATGGTCTCCCGGCCCAGGATCAGCCAGTCGTGGTGGCCCCAATCCGAAGGGATCCGGGAAGCGTTGGTGCTGGCGTTGGCCGTGTGCTTGCGGACGCGGGTGAGCGGCCGGTCCACAAAGCCGAAGGCGTATCGCGCGCTCACACGGACGCACATCTCCCAGTCGCCTCCGCCCAGGAACCGCTCGTCAAACAGCCCCACGTCGTCCAGCGCCCGGCGCGAGAAGAGGGCGGAAGAGATGACCACGGGCATGCTCGTGATCATCACCTCCAGACGGTCCGCGCAAGCCGGGGCACGGTAGCCGGACAGGTCGTCCGGCGGCCCCTGTACCGGCTCACCCCGCGCGTCGATGTAGCGGGCGGCGGTATGGACGAGCCCCACGTTCTCACAGGCGGCGGCGTTCTCCGCCTGGGCCTCCAGCTTCTCCGGCTCCCACACGTCGTCCGAGTTGTGGATGGCGATCCAGTCTCCTGAAGCCCGCGCGATGCCGGCGTTGAGCGCGCCGTAGGTGCCGCGCCGGTCCTGCCGGATGGCGGTAACGGCACTGCCGAAGGACGAGATGACCTCCCAAGAGTTGTCCTCAGAGCCGTCGTCCACCACAATGACCTCGGAAGGCTGCAGTGTCTGGTTGAGCGCGCTCTCGATGCACTCACGCACGAAGGGGCCGTGATTGTAGCTCGCGACGACGACGGAGACGTTCACTCGTCCCAGAGGCGGCGGAGCACGTCGCGGCTGTGCTTGAGGTAGCTGCGGTCCGGGGTGAACACTTCCAGCGTGATGGTGGCGTCGTAGCCCATCGCCTTCAGGAGGCGGATATGGCGCGCAACGTCGATGGTCCCCGCGCCGAGCGGCAGGTGCAGGTCCCCGTGTCCGCCCTTATTGTCGTGCAGGTGCACGTGGCGCAGCCGGTTCCCGTATGCGGCGACGATGGAGTCCGTGGTGTTCACGGGCACCTCCAAGTTGGCGTGGCCGATGTCCAGGTGCAGACCCAGATCCGGCAGCGGGTCCAGCAGGTCTCCGAGCTGCTCGACCGTGTTGAAGTCCCCCGGCAGGTTCTCGATCATCATGCCGACGCCGGTGCGGCGCGAGACGTCCATGAGCTCGGTCAGGCTCTCAATGTCGCGACGAATGAAGAAGGCGCGGTCGTGCATGGGGGCGTAGCGGTCCGGATGGATGTTCATCCAGCGCACACCGACCTGGGCGAATACCTCGAGGCACCGGCTCAGCTCCGCAACGGCCGCTTTCCGCACCTCCTCGAAGGGACTGCCCAGCGGCAGGTAGTAGGCGGTGTGCCCCACCGCCTGCAGGCCATAGTCCTTGAGCGCCGCTCGGATACGCCCCGGGTCCACGCGCCAGGACGCTGCGGCGGGAGGCTCCAGCGTCAGGTCGATGAAATCCAGGCCCATCTCGGCCATCCACCGGATCTCCTCGACCGGGTCCTCCTTCGGATGGTTCATGGCTCCTATTATCATTGTGTCAACACCCTGCTCCGTCCTGACGGAAGACCATGGACGGAGGACGGATTCCGGATCCGTCACCCGTCTTCCGTCATCCGTCGGTCCTTCCAAACGTTGGTCCGAACCAATCGCGCGTGTCCAGCAGGTCCGCTCGCGCGCCGTCGCGGTCTTCGCTGGCGTAGGTCTCCGGTAACCCGAGCCGTTGCCAGAGCTCGGGAGGTAAGGCGTGCGCACGCTCCGGGCAGAGCCACCGGAACAGGCACATCGCGCCTGCCAGGACCGGCACATCCGCTCCCAGCCGGTCCAGAAGCCGGTTCCAATCCAGGAACGGTCCCACTCCGTAGAGTATGTTCAGCACATCCGGCCAATCGCTGCGGTCGTACTGCATCACATAGAGCTTACACCAGGTGAGCTCCTCCGGCGGGATGAGCGGCAGGCAGTAGTCGTGGACCGTTGCGCGCCAACCCATGGTGAGCCACAGCTCGTCCACCTCCAGCCGGTGGTTTGGCAGCGTCCAGATCAGGTCTATGATCACGCCTTCCAGAGTACCCCGATAGATCCAGGAGCGGTCGTAGGGCTCCTTCTCGTACAGGTCCTGGAGGCCGGCATCGGAGAGGACCTGTACCATGGGCTCCCGGTCTTGGGGCAGGATGAACAGGTCCACGTCTTTGGTGTAGCGCCACCGTCGGGAGTAGGCGGAGAATGCGAGGCCTCCTCCCAGCGCGAACGGGATTTTCCGTTTCAGAACCAGGTCTATGACGCGGCGATTCAGGCTCCACTCCCGTTCGGGGATGAGTCCGGTAAGGTCGACGGTGCAGGGCGTCGTCGCCTCAACCGCCGGTGGGGTCATCTGTCAAGGTCTCCCGATAGCTAAAGTACGGCCCGATGGCCGCGTCATACAGGACGCTACGGCAGGGGAATGGGTTCGGGACTGACATACAGCGATAGCGCGGCCACGAGCCCGCGCTATCGCTGCAAACAGCTCATTTTGCTCGTAGGATCAGTTCAACTGATCCACATTCAGCGTGAGATTGCCCGCTGTCCCGGTGAGTACAATCGCGTAGACCTTCTTCCCGTTTATCGGGAAGTTGGTGGTAACTGTCTGTCCATTCAGGGTCGCCGCAATGGCTGCCTGCCCCACACCAACGATGTTCTCGTTGGACATCACCTGGTACGGCTCCTTCAGGGTGTTGATGTTCTGGTTTGTGGGATCCGGGTTCACCTTGTAACTGAAATCAGCCGTCTGCGTCACCGGGTTCTCCACCGCGTTGAGGAAGTAGACGCGCGCCTGTCCGGACGTCGGAATGCTCCCTGTGTCCAGATTAATGCGACCTACGTTTGCGATCTGGGGGCTCGCCACGCCTGATACTAGCAGAAGCTGATCGATGGCAGGCTGGACATTCGGAGTCCCGCTGGCGACCGGGTTGGCCGTGGTGCCCTTGTCGAAAGCCGAAAAGCCCTGGGTGCCAGAGGTAACCTGCGCGCCAGTTGAGCTTACAGAGCCATATGTGACATTCGTTGCGACCAGCGTGGGGGGTTGTCCGGCCGGGGTTGTTTGGTATACGTCGATACCCTCGACCCTGGTGCTGAATGACGGTAGCGCGTTTACAACGCGTATGCGCCCTGGTCCTGATGGAGCGCTGTTGCCACCGCCGCAGCCAAACAGGCCGACGCAGAGTGCGGAGCCGGCCAGTAGTGCATAGAAGATGGACTTCTTCATGGAAGCTTACTCCTGCCGTATGTGGAAGGTTGGGATGGGCCCAGGCGGAATTGATTGAGCATTCGCCCTATAGGACGGCGGGCAAGCATTGGCGGTTCCCAGGAAGGTGAGAGGTGAGAGGTGAGAGGTGAGAGGCCGGAGTCAGCCTCGCAAGGAAACTCGCAAGCCACTCAGCATGCGGCTCAGCTCGTCTGCGGCGGAATATACCTGAGCGAAATGATCCTCGGTCATGAGTTTCTGCCGCTTGGCGAGCGTAGCCTCCGAGACAACCTCGAACAGCGATCCGGCCGCCAGCTCTAAGAAGCGGCACTGATCCTGCCTCGAAGTACGAGACCTTCCCTCCGCAATGTTAGCTGAAACGGACACGGCTGCCCTGCGCATCTGGGAGGTCAAGCCAAACCTCTCTTCTGCGGGGAAGTCACGCGTAGCGGCGTACACCAGCTCTGCAAACGTAATGGCCTTCTGCCAGGCCTCCAGCTTCTCAAAATTGAACATGGCTTCTCTTTCTGTCACCTCTCACCTCTCACCTCTCACCTCTCACCTCATCCCGCCACACCTCCCTCGAAATACCGGCTATCAGCTTCCAGGCGCGGGCTTCGTCCTGGATGCCGCGGGTGAGGACCACCAGGACGTAGGGCTTGCGGCCGGGCGGAAAGACGATGGCAGCGTCGTGGGCCGTGCCGGTGAACCAGCCGGTCTTATTCGCGACGCGCGTTCCCGGCGGCAGTCCGGCCGGGATACCCGAGCGGTGCTGCTGCCCCTCCAGGATGCGCACCATGGCATCGGAATCCACCGATGAGACCACCCTGCGCTCCTCTAGCTTCCGGAACAGGGTGAGCAGGGCCCCAGCAGTGGTGGTGTTGTTCAGCCCCCGCTCGTAGGCCCTGTTATCCTCCACGCCGCGCAGCACGTGCATGTCCGGCGCGCCCAGGCTGCGCATAAGGGCCATGATCCGCTCCGGCGTCACGCGCTGGATGAGGATGTTAATGGCTAGATTGCTGCTCAGCGTCTCCATTCGCTCCATCAGCTCCCGCACGCTCATGGTTTGCCCGATACGGTGGTAGATCTCCTGGTCCGCGTCGTCCTCCGCGCCGGTGGAGAAGTGGCTCCCATCCGCCAGGCTGATAAAGTCGTTCACCACGGGAACCGGGTCGTCCAGCCGGAGCCGCTTCTCGTGCGCCAATTCGAAGATCGCCATCATCACCGGAACCTTCATGGTGCTCGCAGCGTGGAACCGCTCGTGGGGGTTGATGCGGATCTTGCGGCCGGTCTCCAGGCTGTCGAACGCCACGGCAGCCGTTTCGGCGCCGCTCTCGTGTATCAGCGCCTGGATGCGGGCCTCCAGGCCGTCCTTCTCCGGCGCGCCCGAAAGGGCCGCCAACAGAATGCAAGGAATCATATCCACCTCCGGCCGCACGGTTCCAGGCGGGCCGGCGGGCTTCCTGCGGATGGAGTGATGGAGTATTGGAGTACTGGAGTGATGTCCCGGAATCCGGATCCCATTACTCCCGTACTCCACCACTCCATTGCCCTCAGCCGCCCGGTACACTCTCACCATGATCGTCTACGGCGACCCGGCGTACCGGATGGATAGCGAGGCTGGGCTGGAGCGGCTGAGTTCGCGGCTGGCGGAGGTCCGCCGCGATGGCGGCGAGTCACTGGATCTGCTGCGCACGCTGCTGGTCGAGGCGGGGCAGCTCGAGCAGGCCGTGCGGGACTCTCAGGAAGTCGACGAAGGCAGCGCGGCAGATCTCCTGGAATCCGCGACGCTGCGCGCCGCCGCCGCGCTCTACGGGCGCTGGTCGCTGGGCAACGGGGCTCCTCCGCCCATTCCCGTAAATGTCCCGCGCGCCCTGGCACTGATGGAGGAAGTGCTGGAGCGGGCGAGCGTGCTGCGGCCTTCCGAATCCCGAGCCGAGGGAGGCTCGGGCGGCCGCAGGGGCGAGCGGGCGAATCTGGAAGAGCATGGCGTTCCGGCGTTCAGGTGTTCAGGTATTCAGGAATCCGCTCTCACGACTCACGACTCACGACTCACGACTCGCTTCACCGTCAAGCTCCCCGAGGGCTACGCGTTCTATCTGCTGTATCCGGAGCAGTACGCGCTGGCGGCCCTGGAGTGGCTCAGGGTACACGGCGAGGAGCGGGAGTGGCCGGCGCTGGTGGTGGGCATCCGAACGATCGGCACTTCGCTCTCCGCGATGGTGACGGCGGTATTGATGGCGCACGGCCGGCACGTGCGCCGCGTGACGGTGCGGCCAGAGGGCCACGCCTCCGTGCGGACGGTGGAGCTGCCGCCGGGAGTTATTGAGCCGGGGGCGCTGGCGCTGGTGGTGGACGAGGGACCCGGCATCTCCGGCTCCTCCATGGCGGCCACCGCGGAGGCGCTGGTGCGCGCCGGTATCGCTCCAGAGGCCGTGTCTCTCCTGCCCGCCCACGCCGGTACCCCGGGAGAGGGCCACGCAAGCTCCGCCGGAAGCTGGTGGCACGACACCCCGCGGTTCCTCGGCGACCGGAATTCCCTCCGCTGGGACGGGCTCTCGTTGACGGAGACGCTGGCGGCCCAGACGGAAAGGCTGGTGGAAGCCGAAGTATGGGAGTATGGGAGTATGGGGGCAGGGGGCGCGGAGTCCGGACACCGGCCACCCCCACACCCCCACACCCCCATACCCCCACACGGCGACCCAGCGACTTCACCCCTCCCTCGCCCTCGGTCAGTCGTCGAGATCCAGGACCACGGGGGCGGGCTGTGGCGCAGCTATGTCTACGCGGACCCCGCAGAGTGGCCCGCCGCCGCCGTGCCGTTTGAGGCCCCGAAGTTTCGGTGCGTGCTGGAGGACGGCGCCTCCATCCTGTGGCGGTTCGCGGGGCTGGCCGTGCTGCCGGAAGGACCGGCCGTAGAAGCGGCGGCAGCTCGCCTGGACCGGCTAGCGCGGGCCGGCTGGACGGTTCCCGCGCTCGGCACGGCGCTCGGGTTCGTGGGTCGACGCTGGATCGAGGGCCGGCCGCTGCGGCGGGAGGACGCGAGCCGGGACCTACTTGAGCAGATGGGCCGGTATCTGCTGGACGCCGCAGCACCGCCGCTGCCACCGGATGAGCGCGCCTCGGCCTTGGAGCGGCTCGCGGAGCTGCTCTACTGGAACGCGTGGGAGCTGCTGGGCGAGGAGACCGCGGAGCGCACGCGACCGCTGGCAGCCAAGGCGCGGGAATGGGCGGAGGCGTACGCCGGTCCCACCTACGGTGACGGCCGCCTGGCGCCGTACGAGTGGCTGCGTGCCGCGGACGGGAGGCTGCTGAAGACCGACGTGCTTGGCCACACCATGGACCACACAGCGCCCGGTCCGCAGCCGCTGGCGTGGGACGTGGCGGGTGCGATCGTGGAGTGGGGACTGGACGAGCCGTTGAGGGAAGCGCTGCTCGGGCCGCGTGGGGAGGAGATTCCTGGCGGCGTGCTCCACTTCTATTGCGCGGCCTACGCCGCGTTCCGCGCCGGGCTGTTCGCGAAGTGCGCGCCCGGAGGCGGCTCAGACCCCGGCGACCCGGAGCGACTGCGGCGGGCTTGCGAGGAGTACGGGCGGGTATTGCACTGCCTGATTGAACTAACATATTGACATGAGTACTACAAAGGAGCATTTCCGCGTGTCGGATTCGGTGTTTTGCCGTCATGAAGACGGCTCGGTGTGCTTCGGGAATGAGCTGCTGGCGCTACGGTTCGACGCTTCGAACGGCCGGTGGGTGACTCTGGAAGACCGAGAAGACGGCGAGGTGCTGCTCCGGGCGGGCGACCTCGTGCCGCCGCTGCTGCTCACCATCAATGGCCGGCAGGAGGGCGCGCGGGGATACAACCAGCACTTCGCCGTGGTGGATACAGAGACGGTGGGGCTGCGCTGGAGACTGGAGCAGGTTCGGTTCACCGGCGAGGGCCGCGGGCAGGAGACTGTATGGGAGTATGGGAGTATGGGGGTGTGGGAGATTCCGGATTCCGGCCACTCCCACACCCGTGCAGGTACGGGCACGCTGAGCGTTCACCTCGCGGAGGCAGACTGGCGGGCGGCGATCCGGTACCGGCTCCGGAGCGGCTCCAGGCGCGTGGAGCGAGACCTGCGCATCGAGTACCTGGGCGACGAGGAGCCGCTGCTCCGGCAGGTAACGCTCCGGCTGCCCTTCGCCTCGCTGGGCGCGCCGACGGACTGCCGGCTGGAGGCGCCCGGCTATCCGCTGCGACCGGGCAGGCGCGTGGCACAGATCCCGATGGGCCCCTGGGGCCGCCTGGCGGCAGGTGCGTTCAACGACGCTCTGGCCTGGCATCCGCCGCTGCTGGGGATCCACAACAGCAAGACCGAGCGAGCGATCGGGTTCTGGGCGCACACGGAGACCGAGCCGTTCTTCCCCATGGTGGACCGTGCCAACGAGGGCATCCTGTTCAGCCACCGCGTTCTGCTGGCGGACAGGTTCTCGCGGGGCCACGCGCTGGAGTGGGGCACGCAGTACCTGGAAGTCTATCATGAGGACTGGCTGTCCGGGCTGGCGCACCTTCAAGACTTCTACGACGAGGTCGGCCTCACCGTCCCCACGGACGTTCCGGAGTGGGCGCGTGCGGTGGACATGTATGAGGTTCACGTAGGCACGCTCACCGGCACCAAGCTCTCGCCCTACCCTACCTACGACGAGCTGATCGCGGACCTCCCAAACATCAAGGAGAAGGGGTTCGACGTCGTTTACATCATGCCGCACGTGCCGTACCCCAGCTACTCCGTGATCGACTACCTGAACTTGGAAATCCACCAGGGCTCCGAGGAGGGGTTCCGCGCCTTCATCCGCCGCGCCCACGAGCTGGACCTCAAGGTGTTCATGGACGTGACGCTGCACGGCGTGATGGACCGGAGGGCCCGGCGCAAGATGACGGAGATAGACGGCGCCTCTCCCGTCTCCTACCCGCTGGATTCCAGCATGCCGGAGGTCCACCCGTACCTGGTGGATCACCCGGATTGGTTCAGCCGCACCGAGTCCGGTGAGTTCGCCATGACGTACACCTGGGCGTTCGATCACGCGAGCCCAGGGTGGCAGGAATTCATGGCGCGGGTATTCCGGCACTACGTGGAGGACTTCCAGGTGGATGGGTTCCGGGTGGACTCGCACACCTGGAACTTCTTCCCGAACTGGGCACGGGATCTGCCATATCCCGCAAGCCGCAGCATCTACGGATCCGCGCAGATGTTCAAACGGATCCGGAAGGAGCTAAAGGCCATCAATCCGGACGTGGTGCTCTACACGGAGACCGCGGGACCGCTCATCCACACCTCGCACGAGCTGGGCTACAACTACGACGAGACCTGGATGTTGCTCAGCATGCTGCCGCTGGCCACCCGCCGCGGTCTGCTGTGCCACTTCCTGCACGCGGTACAGGTAACGGATGAGCGGATGACCGCCCGGGACATGGCCAACTGGCTCACCCAGCGGCGGTTGGCTATGCCGCGCGGGGCCATCAAGGTGCGCCACCTGGACTGCCACGACACCTACTGGCGCCCCAAGGAGTACCGGAGGGACGCCTTCGGCATCCCGGCGGCGCGGGCGCTGGTCGCCCTCTTTGCATTCCTGGACGGCGGCTTCATGGACTACCACGGGGCGGACGAGGGTTCGGAGGAGTTCTACCGGCGCGTGATGCGGCTCCGGCGCACTCTGCCTGCGCTGAAGCAAGGCACCTGCGACTACCTGGCGGTCGAACCTTCCAATGAGATGACCTTCGCCCCGCTCTGGGAGTGGGAGGGCCGGTACCTGCTGCCCGTCATCCACCTCGACAACAAGGCGACGTGCGTGACGCTGCCGCTGCCTGTGGAGCGGATCGCGGAGCCCGATGCCCGTTACGAGGTGATGGACCTGATGACCGACCGGTGGCTTCCCGCGCCGAGCGGCGGCGCTTGGAGCCGGGAGGAGTTGGCCGAGCTTCAGGTGGAGCTGCCGCCGTACGGGGTGATGCTGCTAGACCTGCGGCAGGCGAGGTAATGCGTCTCCGGTTACGAAGCGGAGGGAGTTCCCCCTCCTTACTAAGGAGGGGGTCAGGGGGAGGTGCATGAATCCTCCGCGACAGAGCGGAGCAGCGAATCCTCGCCTCTCCCCGCAACGTGCGCGGCGGGACGCAGGAGGGCTTCGGCCGGTTGATCCGGCGCCTCGGTGGCACGGAGGAGGGTCTGGCCCACACGCTCCTGTCCCGTGCGATTAAGTAGCGCGGGCAGGCACTCCGTGGCGGCCTCCCGTATCCGCTGTCCCGCGCGCGTGGAGACCGGCCGCTCCGCCAGCTTCTCCACCAGGGGGAGCGCGCGCTCGTCCCCAATCTGTTCCAGGGCGCGGAGGATGGCTACCACGAGCTGATCGTCCATCGACGTGAGCGCGGCGTAGAGCGCGGAGAGCTGGTCGGTACGGAAGTAGCCCGCGTCCGTTACCTTCACGCGGGGCAGCAGCCTCTTGAGCCCGGCCTTCGCCACCTTGACGGTGTACGGGTCCTCCATGGTAAGCGATTCCGCCAGCGCGCCGATAACGCGGACGTCGTCGAAATCCGCCAGCACCTGCGCCGCCCTGCGCTGGAGGTAAGTGGGGCGCGTGATGAGCGGCAGGGCCAGCAGGATGGGGATCAGGAGAAGGTGATACGGTCCGGTGGACTCCAACATGTACGTTCCACGGGTCCCCACGTCCACGAGCACCTCACCCCACACCAGCACGATGCAGAAGACGGCGAAGGCGCAGGCGACCGCGTAGCGGCGCTCCCTCCGCACAGACTCGCGCTGGATCAGGGTCAGGAGCGGCCCTACCGCACGGATTCCGAGCTGCTGGAGGGTCTGCTTGGCCTCGATGCGCTGCCGGTCATGGGAGCTGGTCAGGTTCCGGAGGACGGCGGCCATGTCCACCCCGGGGTCGTCCTGCGCCGCCTCCAGCCGGGGCAAGGGCGCGCGGGCTTGCTCCCGCGCCTCCCGCAGATCCCGTCGAAGGGCGGCCATGTACCGCTGGATGACCTGGCGGAGCTCGAACTCCGTGCGGGTCACCTCCGCCGTGGCGCGGCGCTGCCAGGCGACCGCGCGCCGGTAGGCCGCCTCCGCCTCGGCCACCCGGCTCTGGAGGAATTCGGCCGGCTCCTGCGGCTCCTCGCCCTCCTCGGGCACGGCTGCAGGGTCATGCTCTACCGTAACCTCGTGCAGCTCAATCTCCGACACGGTCCCTCCCCTGCAACGAACAGCCAACCGTCAGTTCCGCGCGTATGCGCGGACATCCTCCGACAATGAAACGGACCCGGGCGTCGGTAGGTTACGTGTAGGGCTGCTGGAGGAGACTTAGCTCCAGTCGAGGGTGATGGCGAGGACGGTGCGGCCGCCTTTGGCCTGCTCGGGGAGGGAGTCAAGTCCACCAGTCGAGAGGGTGGTGTTTCCCATAACAGGAGGGCCGTAGATGCCGTCAAACAGGAGTTGAGTCTGCCCGCGTCCCATGTCGGAGGAGCCACTGATGGAATGGGCCATCACCTGCTGTGCCGGGAAAGGCTGTGCGCCGCTGGCCCGGCTGTCCACCTTGCTCTGCGGGGCCGCGCCGTCGAAGCTGAGCCAGAGGAGGGGCTGCGACTTGCCCTTCTGGCCGAACGGCTCCCCGCTCTCCAGCAGGAAGTGGAGGTGGGCGGAAGTCCCGGTAGGAGCGGCGGGAGACCAGGAGCACTCCGTCTTGTCCAGTACCTCCCTGCCCCGCTCGGTTACCGCGATAAGCTGGACCTTGAGCGTGCTTACTCCGTTCAGCTTCAGGTCCCACACGGTACTCTGACCGGCGCTGCCCAGCGAGACGTCCTGCTTGCGCTCCACGGTTACGGCCCCCGCAGGAGACGACGCGGTCGATGCCAACGGCGTGACCTGAGCCGCAGGCATGGACGGCGAGGTCTGCCGCCCGCAAGAAGTTAGGGCAACCAGCAGTAAGATTGAGAATCGCCCGCGCATGTCCATCTATACGGTGGGTGTCGGGAAGTGTTGCCGCCCGACCCATATGGCCGGATGCCGTCCGCCCGATGAGGTACACTCCACGCGAACAGGGCGGCGGCCATCATCTGCCGCCGGAGGACGGCGCTTGGACGTAGAGCTGAGGGACTATGACAGCGGGCGGGACCGGGAGGCGTGCTACCGCATCTGGCGAGAGTGCGGCTGGCTCGAGCCGGGCAAGGAGGCCAACGTGGACCTCTGGTTCGATGCCTCTCGCGGCCACGTCGCCACCATCGACGGAGAGGCGGAGTGCCTGGTGCTCACCTCGCCCGGCACCATCCGCTACCTGAACCAAGACCTTTCCTTCTCCGGCGTCACAGGTGTCACCACCAGCCGCATTGCGCGGAAGCAGGGGCTCGCCGCGCGCCTGCTCGCCCGCGCGCTGGCCGCCGATGCGGCGGAGGGGCTGCTGGTGGCCGGGCTCGGGATGTTCGAGCAGGGGTTCTACAACCAGGTCGGCTTCGGCACCGGGCCCTATGAGATCCACTACGCCTTCGACCCGGCGCACGTTCAGGTCGCCGTCCGGCCGCGCATCCCGTGCCGATTCGGCCTGGACGATTGGGAAGCCCTGCATCAGGCGCGGCTCAACCGGCGCCGGCCGCACGGCGCTATTAACCTGACCCATCCGCAACTGACCCGCACGGACATGGCCGAATCCACCAACGGCTTCGGGCTGGGATACCGCGACGCCGCAACGGGCGAAGTGACGCACTTCCTCTGGTTCAGTCCCAAGGAGGTGGAGCAGGGACCATACAAGATCAAATGGTCGGCCTGGCGCACCCGCGAGGAGTTCCTGGAGCTGATGGCGCTGCTTCGAACACTGGGCGACCAGGTGCACCTGGTGGCGATTGACGAGCCCGCGGAGATCCAGCTCCAGGACCTGGTGCGGCAACCGCTCAAGCACCGGCGTGTGACGAAGCGCTCCGACTTCGAAGGCACCCTGTTCACCGCCGCCTGGTACCAGTACCGCATCCTGGACCTGCCGGGCTGCCTGGAGAAGACGCGCCTCACCGGCCCAACGTTGCGGTTCAACCTGCGGCTGACAGACCCCGTGGAGCAGTACCTGGAACCGGCCTCCCTCTGGCGCGGGGTGGGCGGGAGCTACACGGTGACGCTCGGGCCGGAGTCGAGCGCGCGGCCCGGCGAAACGGAGGGGCTGCCCGCGCTCACCGCCACCGTCAACGCCTTTACCCGGCTCTGGCTGGGCGTCCGTCCCGCCCGCGGGCTTGCCATCACGGACGACCTGGACGGCCCGCCGGAGCTCCTCCAGCAGATGGAGGACACCCTACGGTTGCATGTTCCAAGACAGGACTGGGACTTCTGATTCACCACAGAGCACACAGAGGCCGCAGAGAAAGGCCTGTGAGGAGATGCGGTGTGGCCGGATACCGGACGCCTCATCCGAATCTCTGTGTCCTCTGCGTCCTCTGTGGTGAACCTATCCGACTACCTCCGGTGTTAGCCCGTGCTCGCCGCTGCGCTTACCCTCCTGCATGCGGATGAGGTTCAGGGCGGAGCCGGCGTGGAACCAGGCCAGGTGTTCCATGTTCAGGTTGTGCTGGAGCGTAATCACCTCGCTGGTGCCGTCGGCATGCTCCACGTTCACGTTGATGGTCCGGACCGGGTCGAGCTCCTGCAGGTACTCCAGGCTGACCGTGTCGCCCTCCCGGATGTGGTCGTAGTCCGCCGGGTTGACGAAGGTGAGGGGCAGGATCCCCTGCTTCTTAAGGTTGGACTCGTGGATGCGGGCGAAGGAGCGGGCGATGACCGCGGCGCATCCGAGGTAGCGCGGGCTCATGGCGGCGTGCTCGCGGCTGGAGCCCTCGCCATAGTTCTCGTCCCCCACAATGACCCAGCGCTTGCCACGCTCCTTGTAGTCGCGGGCTACCTTGGGCACGTCCAGATCCTTCTCGCCGGTGAAGATGTTGGTGGTCTTGCCCGTCTCGCCGCTCCAGGCGTTCACCGCGCCGGTGAGCAGGTTGTCCGAGATGTGGTCCAGGTGGCCCCGGTACCGGAGCCACGCGCCCGCGGGCGAGATATGGTCCGTGGTGGTCTTGCCTTTAGTCTTGATGAGCACCGGCATGTGGGAGAACTCCGCCTCCACCATGGGCTGGAAGGGCTCCAGGATCTGGAGGCGCTCCGACCCCTGCGGCACGGCCACCTCCACGCTCTCCGGGTCCTCGGCGGGCGGCTCGTAGCCCACGCGACGGCCGATGTAGCCCTGCTTGGGCAGCGGCTCCACGCGCGGCGGCGGCTCCAGTTGGTAGGTGGACCCGTCCGGCGCGGGCAGCTCATCCTTCAGCGGGTTCATGGAGAGCTTGCCGGCCAGGCTGTAGGCGACCACCACCTCCGGGCTGGTGACGAAGGCCAGCGTGTCCGGGTTGGCGTCGTTGCGGCCGGGGAAGTTGCGGTTGAAGGAGTTGACGATGGTGTTGCGCTCGCCGCGCTTGAACTCGTCCCGCTTCCACTGGCCGATGCATGGCCCGCACGCGTTGGCGAGCACCTCCGCGCCGATGGACTCCAGGACCTCGATATGTCCGTCCCGCTTAACCGTTTCGAATACCTGAGCGGAGCCGGGGGAGATCATGAGCGGGACCACCGCCTTCGCGCCGTGCCGCCGCGCCTGATCCGCCACGGCCGCGGCGCGGGTGATGTCCTCATAGCTGGAGTTGGTGCAGCTCCCGATGAGCGTGTTGGCGATGTTGTCCGGGTAGTTGAACTCCGCGGCATCCTTGGCCAGCTCCGAAACCGGCCGCGCCAGATCGGGTGTGAAGGGGCCGTTGATGTACGGCTCCAGCTCCGAGAGGTTCAGCTCGATGACCTCTTCGTAGAAGGACGCGGGGTTCTCGTCAACTTCCGGATCGTTCTCGAAGAGGTGGCGGTACCGGGCGGCGATCTCCGCGATGGCGGCGCGGTCCGTGGCGCGCAGGTAGGCATCCGCATTGTCGTCATAGGGGAAGACGGAGGTGGTGGCGCCTATCTCCGCGCCCATGTTGGTGACGGTGGCCTTGCCGGTAGTGCTGAGCGACGTCGCGCCCGGGCCAAAGTACTCCACGATTCGGTTGGTGCCGCCCTTGACGGTGAGCTTGCCGGCCACCCAGAGGATGATGTCTTTCGGCGCGGTCCAGCCGTTGAGCTCCCCGGTGAGCCGCACCCCCACCAGCTTGGGCTGCAGCACCTCCCACGGGAAGCCGGCCATGGCGTCCACCGTGTCCGCACCGCCCACGCCGATGGCGACCATGCACATGCCGCCCATATTCGGGGTGTGGGAATCGGAGCCGATGATGAGTCCGCCCGGGAAGGAGTAGTTCTCCAGCACCACCTGGTGGATGATGCCGGAACCGGGCCCCCAGAAGCCGAGACCGTACCGGGAGCTGGCGGAGCGGAGGAAGTTGTAGACCTCTTCGTTGGTTACGCGGGCGCGCTCCAGGTCCGGTCCTGCCCCCTGGTAGGCCTGGATGAGGTGATCGCAGTGGACGGAGGAGGGAATGGCGACCTGCTTGCGCCCGGCCTGCATGAACTGGAGGATAGCCATCTGCGCGGTGGCATCCTGCATGATGACGCGGTCCACGCGGAGGCGGAGGAACGCCTGGCCCGCGGCGATCTCCTGGACCGCCGGATCATCCACGTGGCCGAACAGGATCTTTTCGGAGAGGGTGAGCGGGCGCTTGAGCCTGGCGCGGATCACCTCCAGCTTCCGCTCCATCCGGTCGTAGATGGTCTCCACCATCTCCGGCGTGGTCTCTACGCTCTGCGCGCGCGGGTGCTCTCCCGTGCGGCTGGCAAAGCTGAGCCTGCGGACGCTGGAGGGGGAGGTGTCGGTCTCCGCATCCGAGCCGGGCGCGGTAGCTTCCCGCGCGCCATCGGTTTTTACATCGTCGTCCATCAAAAGCCTCCGTACGCCCGCGCGGACGCCCCGCGTCGCCGGGCCGAAAGTGGTCGCATCTCCGCTCGGATTGAGGATACCTCACGCGGGAGAGGGTGCAGGTTCATTGTAGGCGGCCGGGCCTTATAATGCAAATGAGATGTTTTCATGGAATCCATGCGTGGGCGGAATGGGTGGGGCGGAGACCACAGACCACGGACAGCAGACCGCCCAGAGACCACGGACGACAGACCACAGACCACGGACGGCAGGCCTTCGCCTCACGTCCCGCAAGAGACCCGGACTCCGATCGCGCTGCAGGCCCTCACCCCCGCTCTGAACATCGTCATCGGTCTTGTGTAGTGGCCCCGTCCCCAAGAACAAGAACAGCGGACGGGAAGCGTGCTGGATTATTGGGTGGGGCCGGGAAGTACTTGAGATGGGGGCCGTAGACCAACTCGGCGCCGTCCAGGAGCTTAGCGAGGACCTTGCCCATGTCTTGTGAAGTTTTCCACGCGAGAGTCTCCCAGTCACTCCACGACTTCTGGCTTACGTGGAGGATACGGGGCTTCTCTTGAGTAGAGATGAACTCCATCTCGATCTCATTGGGCACCCCCTGAGGTTCCTGCACGCGGAGGCTCCTGAGCTCATGGCGCTCCTCGGCGAGAGCCTCCGGCGCCGGTCGGCAGTCGTGACTCGTCGGTCGGCAGTCATCGGAGGGAGGAGTGAGACATTGTAACAGATTGCCGGGCTCGGGCTCGGCGGCGGGTTCCGGAGAGATGGCCTGGGCGAGCTGGCGGCGTTCCTCCTCCGAGTAGTTGGAGAGGATCCAGGCGGCGAGAGCCGGAGTCGAGAGCCTAGAGTCTAGAGTCGAGAGAGCGGGAGGAGGTGAGAGGTGAGAGGTGAGAGGTGGCGCCATATTCGGATCCTCCGACTCTGGCGCTGGGGAGGGTTGGCCCACGGCTGATGGAGTTTGGCGAGACGGAGGCGCAGCAGAACGCGCGCACGGACCGACTGCCGTCGGACCAAGGTCCTCGGCTGGGTGGCCGATGGCCGAGTGTCGGCCTCCGCCGACACGGGATTCAGGCGCGGCAGTCGGAGTGAGACATTGCCGCAAATTGCCAGGTTGTTCGGAGGCGGCGCCGCTGGGCCACCCCGGACCGAGGTCCGGGGCTGCCCGGGGGCCGGCCCCCTGCGCTTCGCGCATTCCCCCGCCTTCGGCCGAGCGTCCGCCTGCGCGGACGCGGGATTCGGAGTTGGTACGGGAGGAGCGGCGGGTGCGACACATCTCTTTGACTTGGTCCTGCCACTCTTCTTCTTGCAGGGTGCCGCTGAGAATCCGCTCCAGGAAGGGGAAGCGGACGTCCTCGGGCTCGGGGGCGAGGTGGCGGTACGTGCTCAAGGAGAGCTGAGGAAGGCGGAGCTCTTCCGGGAATCTGTGTGCCACGTAGGCGTACTGGCGGATGCTGGCGTAGCTGTTCTGAGGCAGAGCCCTGGCGGCGGTCTCCGCCTTACTGCCCCATTGCGCTACTCCCGAGTTGTACCAGTCACCGATGGCGAAGTTGAGCAGGAGGTGGTTCTGGCGTGCGGTGGCGGTTAGCCGCTTTCCGGCTTCGAGCCACTGGTCCAGGTTGTGGTAGAGAGCGTCCGTGCTCGGCCGGTCCAGAAGAGGTCCGGGGTCCGACGGAGAGCCGGATCCGGCAGGGGCGGAGGAGAGGAAGGGCTTGAGAATGCGGACGAGCGCGGATGGACGGTTGGAATTACTGGTTGCCACTTGTTTCGCTCCTTGTGCGCCGGGTGGGGCGCGTCGCGCCTGGAGGCGCCCAATAAACAGAAGCGCCCACCCGAGAACGGGGCTTGCCTGCGCAAGGTGCACAGGTTCCCGTTGGATCGGGTGGGCGCATAGGACGACAGCTACCCAGGCTATGAAATTGGTGTGCTGGAGAGGCCGGTGAAGGGCTTCTCACAGGGAATACTACATACTACAGGCAGAAACCGGAAACCGGAAGTCGTAAAGTTGCTGGTTTTTCTGTTCTCTGCCCGATGGCTCTGCCCTCAGGCTCCTGCGGCCCTATCACGAGGGCTCTGCCCTCGTGCTCCCGCTAAGGGGGCTTCATTCGCCCCCTCAGCCTCCCCTCATAACGAGCCGCTGCGCGGGCTTCGCAGGCAGCGCCGGAACCGCGACCGTCCCTTCGGGACAGTTCCCGCGGGCCGGCTGCTGCCCCG
>CAYNFH010000056.1:0-5609 GCA_964396385.1 uncultured Chthonomonadaceae bacterium
GACTCCGGGGAATTATGGCAGCCCGCAAACCTGGCGGGCGAAACGGCATACTATTATAGTCCTGCCTTCCCTGAGTGTCAACGGCGATTAGTACCGCGCGGTGGGACCGGAAGGGGTGCCGAGGAGGGATTCAACGACCTGGCGCGCGGCCTGCTGCATGAACGCGAGCTCGCTGGCTACGGCGATGAACTTCCAGCCTTCTGCCAACCGCCGTTGCGCCATCTCCGCGTCCGCCACGTGGATGCCGGGCGCCACGCCGCGGCGCTGCGCGGCCTCACGGATACGCCGCAGCGCATCCACGAACTGCGGGTCGTCGGTCTCCATGGCGGGCGCCTTGTGCATGGAGGAGAGCAGGTCGTTAGGGCCGACGAACAGGGCATCCACTCCGGGCACGGAGCAGATGGCGTCCGCGGACTCCACGGCGGCGACGTGCTCCGCCTGGAGAATGACCAGGATCTCGTCGTTGGCGCGCCGGTAGTACTCAGCAGGCGAGGTCTGGAAGTTGAGCATGTGCAGCCCGCCGCCTACGCTGCGCCGCCCGTCCGGCGGGTACTTGCACGCTGCCACCGCCTCTCGCGCCTCCTCCTCGGAGCAGCACATGGGGAAGACAATGCCGAACGCCCCGGCGTCCAGCGCGCGCTTGGCGTTCTCCAGGTTATTGAACGGAACGCGCGCCAGCGGGACCCCGCCCGCGTCCGCGATGGCGCCGAACATGATGGCGGCGGTCTCCCAGTTCACCGGCGAGTGCTCAATGTCCACGGTGAGCCAGGCAAACCCTGAGCGCGCCATGAACCTGGCCGCCAACGGGCTCGCCAGCGAGAGCCATGTGCCGATCTGCGGTTCACCGTTCTTCAGCGCCACCTTAACTGGGTTGGTTCGCATGGGTGTTCAGGTCTTCAGGTGTTCAGGGCCGGAATCCGAAACACCTGAACACCAGAATACCTGAACACCACCCTCCTACGTAATCCGCCTCCGCACCTGGTAGCTGACGGCGTCCGCGATCAGCACCATGGCAGCCAGCACCATGATGTAAACCGCGGCCTGGGGCCACTGGAAGTACCGGATGCGGGTAATCAGCTCGAAACCGATGCCGCCTGCCCCAACGAGCCCCACGATGGTCGCCGCGCCGATGTTGAGCTCCCACGCATAGAGAGTGTGCGACAGAAACTGCGGCAGCGCCTGGGGCAGCATGCCGTACGCGAAGACCTGGAGCCGGTTGCCGCCTACCGCCCTCACCGCCTCGATCGGGGCCGGATGGACGCTCTCCAGCGCCTCCGCGAACAGCTTGGCCATGAAGACGAAGGAGCCCACGGCGATCCCCAGCGTGCCGGTGAAGGGCCCCAGGCCCACCATGTAGACGAATAGGATGGCGTAGACGAAGGAGGGAATGGCTCGGAGGATATTCAGGCCGTACTTGACGGTGGCGGACAGGCGGTGCGGCAGCACCATGGTGCGCGCGGCCACGAAGCTGATGGGCAGCGCCAGCACCAACCCGAGCAGGGTGCCCAGGATGGCCATCTGGACCGTCACCTGGAGGTCTCGCAGCGCATGGGGCAGCTCCGACCAGTCCGGCGGGAACATCTCGCGCAGGAACTCCCCGGCGCGCGGCACACCGGCTGCGAGCTGCCGCGCGTCGAATTCCGTCCCCTTCAGCGACCACCAGACCACGGCAATAAGTACGGCGAGCCCGACGAGGCGGGAGAGGAGGCGGGGAGCATAGAACCCAGTGATGTGAGAAGAGGAGAAGGGGAGAAGGGGAGAAGGGGAGGTGGCCGAGTTACGAGACTGATGACCCGGGGTGCATCTTTGGAATCCTGCGGCATGCGGAGATCCGTTCCCCCTCTCCCCCTCTCCCCTTCTCCCCATCTGTCCTACCGCAGTGCTTCGAACATGCAGAGGAGCATGAGGGTGGCGATGGGGTCCGAGTGGAACGGCTTCACCACGTCAAAGGTGGTCGCGATCATCGCGCCCTTGCCGATAGGCAGGCGCACGGCGTAAGCGCCTGGGTTGCGGAGCCACCCCACGAACAGGCCGGATATCACGTTGTCAGGCGTCGCGCCGGCCAGCACACGCTGGGGGACCACCTCGGAGTACTCGAAGTCGAACTTCCGGATGTCCGGTAGGTGCTGGAAATCCGAGCGGCTGAACCAGGTCTGCGAGGAGCACCAGTCGCCCCACCAGTTGTTCATGGTCCGGTCCATGAGCCGAAGGTTGAGACCACTGGCTATCTGTAGGCTCTTGGGGTGGAGCGCCGCGAGCACCGCCCTTCCGCCGTCCACCGCGAACTGGTTTGTCCGGATGTCCCACTGAGTTACGATGGCGAGGGAGTCTGGCTCAGGCTCCTCCACCACGCGGAATCCCGCCGCAGTGAGCCGCTCCGCCAGGTCCTCCGCCACCCCCACCGGATCGTGGATCCAGGCCGTGCGGCCCGCGCCCCACGTCCGGAAGAAGCTCGGCGCGAAGACGAGGTTCTGGTAGGTACGGGCCACCTCGTGGCCCCGCCGGTCCGTCAGCACGATCTCAAGCGCTGTTTTCTCAGGCTCCCCGATTACTTCTGGCGCGGTGAAGACCAGCTCCCCGATGTGCGAGGTTTCCACTTTCGGTGTCGGCCCGACCGCAAAGGAACCTTCCTTATCCAGGATCTTCCACGTGATGCGGGAGCCGCCGGTGTCCCGGTCGGAGAACTTGGAAAGCTCCACATTCACCGTTACAACCTCGCCCGGCCAGTAGGCGAAACGCTCCGTGCGGGGAATCAGGATGTCCTGCTGCTGGAGATGGATGAGCCGGTTGTGGAAGATCTTGGGGTTGCGGGCCATGTCCAGCAGCCCGTTCACCTCCCAGTTCAGGTCCGTGAACTCCGTGATGACGTATCCGGCCACCTCGCGCCGCCGTCGCATCTCCTCGATCTGGAACTTGAGGGCTATCCACTCCTGCTCCTGCGACGCGTCTGCCAGAGCGTTGTAGTCTACAAAGGCCCTCTGCAGGTGCTGCTGGTCGAACCGCTGGAGCACGCCAGCGGGCTTGGTGATACCCTCGCCGGTGTCGTACCACCATGGACGGCCGCCCTCCGCCTCTTCCACCTTATCCAGGTGAGGCAACCCCCAGTTCCCGAACTCGGAGATGAGGAGCGGCTCCTTCTGGTGGCGCGTTGCGTCTCCGAAGCCGGAATAGGAGCCCGCATTCCGGTCCGCAAACTGGTGCACCCAGTCCGCGAAGTCCCTCGCCTGGTCCGGCACGTTGTAGTAGACGTGGTAGTCATCCAGGTCGCTCACCACGTGGAAGTTCGGGATGCAGGCGGAATTGTCTACGATGAGTCTGTCCGGGACGCGCAGCTTGGCCCAGCGGAACGTCTGGCTCAGCCAGTCCCGCTGCTCCATGTCGCTCAGGTCGATGCCCCAGCTCTCGTTCATGATCGTTATAATCACGATGCTCGGGTGGTTGCAGTCGCGCTCCAGCATCTCCTCAAACGTCTGGCGCACCCGCTCCTGCATCCGGGCCGTGAGCAAAGAGCCGCTGGGAATCTCGTACCAGAGCAGCAACCCCAGCTCGTCACAGAGGTCCAGGTACTCCGGCACGGGCACCTTGATGTGGCATCGCATCAGGTTGAGGCCCATCTCCTTGGCCTTGACGAACTGGTCGCGCAGGTACTCCGTGGAGGGCGGTGTGTAGATGGTCTGCGGATAGAAGGCCTGATCCAGCGCCCCGATGACAAAGTACGGGGCATTGTTCAGCCAGATCTGACCTTCGCGCGTCTCGATCTTGCGGAAGCCGAAGCGAGTCTCCTGGACGTCCAACGCCTCGTCGCCCTGCAGGAGGTGCGCGGCGAGCCCATACAGGTGCGGATGCTCCGGGCTCCAGGGCAGCCTGGAGGGAACGGTGACGCGGGCCTCCGCCTCCCTCGCACCGTTGGGCACCGCGACCTCAACGTCTTCGACACCGGCGCCTCCGTCCGGCGGCGTTGTCGAAAGGCGCAGCCGCCAATCCTCGCCCACTACGGGCTGCGAGAGCCGGATATGTACGCACACCGCGCCGGTGTCCAGTTCCGGCGTCACCCTCAGGTGCTCGATGGAGAGACCAGGCAGGGCCTCCAGCCACACGCTCTGCCAGATGCCTGAAATCGGGGTGTACCAGCTCTGTTTGCCGTGCGGAACCTCCGCGAAGGAGAGCTTGCCGGAGCCATCCGGCAGAGGAACGTCGGTGTCCGGAGTGGCGTCTGTGACCCGCACGGTGACCGTGTTCTCCTGCTCGCCCCAGGTCAGGAGGTTCGCCACGTCGAACTGGAACGGCAGGTACCCGCCCTCGTGCTTCCCCACAAAGGTCCCGTTTATCCAGACCTCGGCGAAGTAGTCGACCGCGCCGAAGTGGAGGAGCACGCGGCGGCCCCGAAAGGAGTCCGGGGCTTCAAAGGTGCGCTCGTAGATCGCGGATCCGGCCCAGCCCCTCAGGTCCGGGAACTGGCTCTCCCAGCAGCCGGGCACCTGAGCGCGCCGCCAGGGCGCGTTGGCGTCCGTGCGGAATTGCCAGGGACCATCCAGTGAGAATATCTCGCGCGTGGGGCGCTCGCGATCCGGGGCGGCGGTCTCCGCCGCCTCCTCCGACGTGCGGCGGTCCTCGTCAACCAGAGTGACAGTCATTGCATAAACCGGTGCTCCTCAGCGCCGGACGTGTCTGTACGCCGGGAGCGGATCTCCTTTCCAGCCCTACCAAACTAAATGGACCTGGATCCGGGGGAACCTGTTCCGTTATACTCCCCAGACGCGCCAATCGCCGCCGGGAAGAGCGCGCTTCCTCCACAGGCGGCGACCTGACCGCGCCTATACGGCGATTCTCGCTGTATAAGTGTAGTATACGCTCCGGATCCCCCGCTGTAACGCGATCCTCGCGAGAAAGCGCGAAGCTTCTGCAGCGAGCTTGATCCGTGAGGCGCTCTCTGGCCGGCTGTATGTCTTGCGAGGTGCAGAGAGAACGCCGAGAGTGCAGCGACGGTCGCCGGGCAGCCGATCAAATCGCGCCGTTGGACGGATGGAAACTTTCGCATTCGGCATTCCGTCATAACCTATGAGGGTATTAGGTCTTGGGACCCGAACTCCGGCCTAACATCCAACACCTGACACCCAACACCTACCACCGAGGAGCTCCTTGGACGCCAAACCAGAGGCAGCACAGGACAAACCGTTCGCATTGACCTTTAAGCAGCAGCAAGTTACCGACAACCTGGAACAGCTTCTCAACGTGCTGCCGCCGTCCGTGCGGCAGCATCTGCATAAGGCCAACAATCTGGATGACCTCCTTGAGATTGTCTTGGACCTGGGGCGGGTGCCGGAGGCGCGCTACCCCAACCGGGTCATCGAGCTGGGCCTGGAGGGTGTAACGAGCGAAGATATCGAGTACGTCGTCAGCCGCGTGGGGACGTTCGGCAAGGACAACCGCGCGGGCATGGAGCGCACCCTCCATCGCATCTCCGCCATTCGCAACCGCATGGGCAAGATCGTCGGACTTACCTGCCGTATAGGCCGGGCGGTCTACGGCACCATCGACATCATCCAGGACGTGGTGGAGGGCGGCCACAGCATCCTCATGCTCGGCCGGCCGGGACGCGGCAAGACCAC
>CAYNFH010000056.1:5619-14980 GCA_964396385.1 uncultured Chthonomonadaceae bacterium
CGTGTGCTGTCTGACGAGCTGAAGAAGCGCGTGGTTATCGTGGACACTTCCAACGAGATTGCGGGCGACGGCGATATCCCCCACCCCGCCATCGGCCATGCGCGGAGGATGCAGGTCTCGGAGCCGGCCATGCAGCATTCCGTCATGATCGAGGCGGTGGAGAACCACATGCCGGAGGTCATCGTCATTGACGAGATCGGCACCGAGCAGGAGGCGTTTGCCGCCCGCACCATCGCGGAGCGCGGCGTGCAGCTCGTGGGCACAGCCCATGGCAACAGCCTGGAGAACCTGCTGATGAACCCCACCCTGAGCGATCTGGTGGGAGGCATACAGGCGGTAACCCTTTCTGATGAAGAAGCGAAGCGCCGCGGCACCCAGAAGACGGTGCTGGAGCGTAAAGCGCCGCCCACTTTCGACGTGATCATTGAGATCATGGAGGTGGACAAGCTCGCCATCCACCACAATGTGGAGCAGACCGTCGATGAGATCCTGCGCGGCAAGCAGCCGCGGCCCGAGATCCGCGTCCGGAATCCGGAGGGCGAGATAGAGGTGGTCCAGCGTGCCGATGTCTCCGGAGGGGTACGAGAGATCCGTCCGGAGGACGAAGAGGAGGAGGACGACGAAGTCCGTGCGCCCCGGACGGGCCGCACCATCCGGGAGGCGTTCCGCGCCGCGGCGGCGCCCAGCGTACGGCGGGACGCGCCTACCAGCCTCAAGATCTTCCCGTACGGCGTCAGCCGCAGCCGGCTGGACCGCGCCATCCGGGAGAGCCACGCGCCAGCCTTCATAGCCCGCGACATCTCGGAGGCGGACGTGGTGATGGCGCTCAAGACCAGCTATCGCAAGGAGCCCGGCAAGATCCGGGAGGCGCACAGCCGCCACCTGCCCACCTACATTATCAAGAGCAATACCTACGCGCAGATCGCCTCTGCCATCCGGGACATGTTCCACATGAGCCCGCTCGAGGAGGCCGGCGAGGAGCAGGCGCTCCAGGAGGCGGAGGAGGGCATCCAGCGCGCCATCGAGACCGGGCAGCCCGTGGAACTCGCGCCGGCCAACAGCTACACGCGCCGGCTCCAGCACCAGCTCGCGGAACAGTACAAGCTGCTCTCGGAATCCGTGGGCGTGGAGCCGCGCCGCCGCGTCCGCATCCTCCCGGTTCCGTGAACGCGAGCACGCAACGGCTTGGCCCGAACGCTGCGGTTTGGACTCCCCCTCTCCTGTTCTTGGGAGAGGGGGCTGGGGGGTGAGGGCTCGTGGGGCTGTTCCTCACCTTTGAGGGCGTGGAGGGCGCTGGGAAGACTACCCAGATCGCCCTCCTCCGCGATGCCCTGACCCACGAAGGCCGGCCGGTGTGGACGGCCCGCGAGCCGGGCGGAAACCCGGTCAGTGAGTCGATTCGCGCTATTCTCCTATCCACGGAACATCCCGTTTCGGATCGAGCAGAGCTCCTCCTCTTCCTGGCGGCCCGCGCCCAGCTTGTGGAGCGCGAGATACGTCCACGTCTCGGGGCCGGGGAGATCGTGATCTGTGATCGCTACATTGACTCCACCGCCGCGTATCAGGGGTACGCCCGCGGCAATGACCTGGAGCTCATCCGCCGCTTGAACGACTACGCCACGGCGGGACTACTGCCGGACCGTACCTTTCTGCTGGACCTGGAACCGGAGAGGGGCCTGAGACGGCAGACCGACCACAACCGGATGGAGGCGGAATCGCTGGCCTTTCACCACCGTGTAAGGCAAGGATTCCTCGCCCTCGCCCAGGCGGAGCCGGACCGCTTCCGTCTGGTGGACGCGCTCCTACAGCCTGAAGAGATCCATCAAACCATCCTGGCCGAAGTCCACCGTCTCCTGTCCGTCACGCAGGACCCTACAGCTTCCATACCGAACCCTGATCCCTGAACACCTGAACACCCGAAGGCCTGAATCCACCCGGAGTCCATCCATGAAGCTCGTCATAACCGTCGTCCACGACCGGGACAAGGGCCGCATTACAGAGGCCCTGCTGCGGAACGGGTTCAAGTTCACCAAGATCGGCAGCACCGGCGGATTCCTTCGGGAGGGCAACGTTACGCTGCTCATCGGCGTGGAGGAGCGAGAGCTGGAGAACTGCCTCCAGGTAATAGGCGATAGCTGCAAGACGCGCGAGCAGTTCGTCAACGTGCTGCCGCCGGACGCCGCGCCGGTAGGCACCTTCATGCCTTCTCCGGTCAAGGTCCTCGTGGGCGGCGCCGTCACCTTCGTGGTGGACGTCGAACGGTTTGAACGATACTGAGGGGCGATTCACCACAGAGGACGCAGAGAGCACAGAGAAAGGCCGATGAGGAGATGAGACGATGAGGCGATGAGGTGTGGGCCGGAATCCGATCCGTTCACCTCCTCATCTCCTCATCCGAATCTCTCCGTCCTCTGTGTCCTCTGTGGTTAAGAGGTCTGTGGTTAAGAGGTCTTGTGTTGAAGATTGCCGTGGGTAACGATCACGCGGGGATGGTGCTCAAGGCGGAGCTGCTGGAGCTTCTCCGCAGCGCCGGGCACCAGGTACTGGACTTCGGCACCAACACTTCGGAGGCCGTGGACTATCCGGACTTCATTTCCAAGGCGGCCGAGGCCGTCGCCCGCGGCGAGGCGGATCGGGGTATCGTGATCGGCGGCAGTGGAAACGGCGAGGCCATCTCCGCCAACAAGGTGCCGGGCGTGCGCTGCGCGCTCTGCCACGACGTTACCACGGCCCGCCTGTCACGGATGCACAACGATGCGAACGTGCTCTCCATGGGCTCCCGGATCGTGGGCTCTCAGGTGTGGCAGGATGTCGTCACAACGTGGCTAGAGACGGACTTCACGGGCGAGGATCGGCACAAGCGCCGCATCGAGAAGATCCACGCGCAAGAGGAGCGATACGGCAGCAGATTGACGGATGACGGATGACGGAGGACCGACGGAGTCCGTCCGTCACCCGTCTTCCGTCATCCGTCCATTTCATAGCAAGGAGTAGCGGATGTACAAAGCACTCAGCCCCGGCGCGGTGGGGATGAAGGTCGACAACCTCCAGGAAGCTATTAACCTGGCGAAGGAGGCCGGTTTCGAGGGCGTGGAGGTCGGCATCGGCGAGGTCGCGAACCTGATTGATCAGCACGGGGCGGACCACGTGAACAGTATGTTCAAGAGCGCGGGAATCCGTCCGGCCGGCTGGGGTATGCCGGTAGACTGGCGCGGCGACGAAGCCAAGTGGCGGGAGGGACTGGAGCAGCTCCCCCGGTGGGCCAAGGCGGCGCGGAACATCCACTGCGACCGCACCATGACGTGGGTGATGCCCTGCTCCAACGAGCGTGCCTTCGACGAGAACCGCCGATTCCATGTCGAGCGGTTCAAGCCAATCTCTCAGATACTGGGCGAGTACGGCTGCCGGTTCGGGCTGGAGTTCATCGGCCCCAAGACGCTGCGAGAGAGCCAGAAGTACCCCTTCATCCACACCATGGAGGACATGCTGGCGATGTGTGCGGAGATCGGGCCCAACATGGGGCTCCTCCTGGACTGCTGGCACTGGCATACCTCCGGCGGGACCACGGACGACCTGCGCGAGCTGGACCCGCAGAAGGTGGTCTATGTCCACGTGAATGACGCGCCTCCCGGCGTCCCTCTGGACCAGCACATCGACAACAAGCGGGCGCTGCCCGGCGCAACCGGAGTGATCGACATCAAGGGCTTCCTGATGACGCTGGAGCAGATCGGCTACGATGGCCCCGTGACGCCGGAGCCGTTCGGCAACGGCGCCACATGGGCCAAGCAGTCCCTGGACGCCATCTGGAAGACCGCCGGACTTTAGGTGTGGGGTGTTCAGGTGTTCAGGTCCGGAAACTGAAACACCTGAACGCCCGCTCCGAAGGAGCATGCGATGCTGAAACTGGACCTGACCGGCAAGATCTGCGTGGTGACCGGCGGCAGCGGGCAGCTCGGCCGCACCATGGTGCGCACCCTGGCGGACTGCGGCGCGGACGTTGCTATCACCTACCTCCAGAACCGCGAGATGGCGGAGCGGTTCCAGTCGGAGCTCCACGACATGGGCAGGCGGGCGGTCGCCATCCAGGCGGACGTCACAGACCGGGAGTCCGTGTTCAGCATGCGGGACACGGTACAGCGGGAGCTGGGAACGGCGGACGTCATCGTCAACAACGCCGTTATCCAATACTCCTGGACCAACATACTGGACCAAGGGCTGGAGGACTACGAGAGCCAGTTCCGCTCCTGCGTGCTCCACAACGTGCTCATGGCCAAGGCGTTTGTGCCCGGGATGATCGAGAAGGGTAAGGGTGGGCGCGTCATCGGCGTAAACACGGAGTGCGCCATGCAGAATTTCCCCAGCCAGAGCGCCTACGTGGCCGGCAAGCGCGGCATGGACGGCGTGCTGCGCATCCTGGCCAAGGAAGTGGGCAAGCATCAGATCACCGTGAACCAGGTGGCGCCGGGCTGGACCATCAGCGACCGCGCCCGCGCGGCCGGCACGGAGGTCCAGGAAGGCTACAGCAAGACCGTGCCCCTCGGCCGCCGCGGAGACGACCAGGAGCTCGCCAACGTGGTGGCATTTCTGGCGTCGGACCTATCGAGCTACATCACCGGCGCCTATATCCCCGTCTGCGGCGGCAACGTGATGCCCTGTATATGACAGGTCAAGATGAGACCTACTTTCCATGGGAGACTTACACTTGATTAGTTGCACACTGTAACAACTGCTTCCATCTCTACCGTATGCTATAGCCTGTAAGCCTGCCCGGTAGTCTTCGCCTTCTTCCGCCCAATGATGGTGCGAGGGTCTTCTCATGGCTGGCTCACCGCACGGCGCCGAGGTGCTGTGCATCCTCTATGTGGACATAGTCGGCTCCACTCCCTCCAGCGTATCCGCGCGCCGGTCCGGAGACGAGGCCGCGCACCAGCAGCGCACGGGCCGGTTCATCGAGATCTGGCGCAGCAGCCTGGATAAAGGGAGCGCCTCCTTCCTCAAGGGAACCGGCGATGGCCTCATCGCCACCTTCAAGGATCCCCTTTCCGCCCTCCGCGCGGTGGTGAGCGCGCGCCGCCTCCAGGAGGAGGACTCCCTGGCCAGCTCGGTTCCGGCCCATGTGGGCGTGCACGTCGGGACGGTAGCTATCCTGCCGGACGGAGATATCTCCGGTCCGGACGCCGCCCTCGGCCATCGGATCGCCTCCTGCGCACGCAGCGGCGAGGTCCTCGTCTCGGACTCCTGCGCATCCCTCGTGCGCCCATATCTCCCTCCGGAATACCGCCTCGAGAGCCTCGGTGAGCGGAGGCTCAGAGGCTTCGATTCGCCCGTCCGGCTGCACCAGCTTTGCGCGCCCGGCTGGAAGGCTTCCCCTGGCCATCCTACCGGGGACTTCAGCGGTCTGCCCGCAAGGCTCGACCGATTCGTGGGCAGAAGGCGCGAAACCGCGGAGCTAATCCGTTACGTTCAAGGTCCGGCGCTCCGTTGCGTGACCATCGTAGGCCCGGGCGGGTGCGGCAAGACGCGCCTTGCGCTGGAGGTCGGGCGCCAGGCGGAAGGCCGGTTTGACGACGGCGCGGCGCTGGTGGAGCTGGAGGACGTGAGTGATGCCGACAGCGTTCTGGCGCGCATTGCCGCCGCGGCCGGCATTGTACTGGCGCCCAACGCACAGCCGCTGGAAGCGGTGCGCAACGGGCTCGCCGGCAGGCACAAGCTCTTTCTGCTGGACAATTGCGAGCAGGCGCTCTCGGCGGCTCGGTCCTTACAGGAGCTGCTGGCCGCTCTGCCCCAACTCCATCTGCTGGTCACCAGCCGAGAACCGCTGGACATCCGGGGTGAGCGCGTATACGACCTGGATCCGTTGGACGTACCTCCGCCCGACGCCACGCTCGCCGCCATTCGCGCCTCGGATAGCGTTAAGCTCTTCCTGCACCGCGCCGAATCCGCCAACCGACACTTCAAGATGGATGCGACCAACGCAGGGGACGTGGCCGCTATCTGCCGGTGCGTCGCCGGCCTCCCGCTGGCCCTAGAGATAGTAGCTGCCGAGACCCGGCACACGTCGATCTCGCGCCTCCGCGCCGACATGAGCCGGGAGCTTCTGGACAGGGCGACGCCCATTCGCGACGTCTCCGACCGCCAGCGAACGCTCCGCGCAACGCTGGACTGGACATACCGGAACCTGAGCGAACCCGATCAGCTCCTCTTTTCCCAGCTTGGCCTCTTCGAGTCCTCGTTTTCGGAGGACGATGTGTATGAAGTCTGCACGGGGGCCGATCTGTCGGGTGGACTGCGGCGCCTGCGGAACAAGTCACTGGTGGCGTGGGAAAGCGGCGATGATGCGCGGCCATTCCGCTTGCTGGTCCCTGTTCGGGAATATGCCAGAGAGCGCCTGGGCAAGCCGCAGGGCGCCGTCCGCCATCGCTTCGTCGCCGCATTCACTCGGCGCGCGCAGGCGATGATGGAGGCCTATACGCGCGGCGAAGAGCCCGTGGCGCTTCAATGCATCCAGGCCGATTTGGAGAACTACCGCACCGCCTGGCGGATCGCATGCGAGGATGGCGATCCTCAGAACATAGCCGACCTTGGTGTTCCGGTCACCTTCTTCGCTCCGTCTCTCGCCCGCAGCGCCAACCTTGAGTCACTGCTCGAACAGACGCAACGAGCCGTGGAACGAGTGGATGACATGCGGCGTCTGGCAATCCTCTTCAACACACGCGCCCGCTTGGCCTATCACCGCGGACATATCGTAGATGCCGTGAGCCACCAGCGGGCGTCTCTTGAGCGCTTGCTGGCCGCGGGCAGTTTGAGGGACATTGCCGACGGTCATACCACGCTGGCATACCTTGCGCTCCGGGCCCAAGACTACGGACTGGCCGAGGAGCACGCGTATAAGGGCCTCAATGCTGCACGCGAGGCAGGCGACGAAGAGGTGGAGGCAACCTCTCTCTACGTTCTGGCCAGCGTTCTTACTCCCAGCGACCTCGACAGAGCACAGGAATTGGCCGAGCTCAGCTATGTGCGCTATCAGCAACGAGGGGCAAATCGCGGCATGGCGCACGCCAGCCTTGCGCTCGCTGCTATTGCAGAGGCGCGCGGAGAGATGGGCCGTGCCCACGGTCACTATCGGCATGCTTTGAATCTATGCTGGGGACAGCGCGAGGAGAGCCAGATTGTCCGGTGCCTGGAAGCCGTTGCTCGGTTCTATGCGCGCTACGGCGACCACGACCTGGCTGCCGGATTGCTTGCTTCCGCGGCACAGGCTCAGAGACGACTGGGGATGCCCGAGACCGCCTGGCTCGCCGTACCACACCCGAACTCTAAATCGCTTGCGGAGGAGGTCCCATCGTTGGAATCCGCAGTCGAAAAGGCGCTCGCTGTGAACGCACCTGACAACTGATCAGCACCACCCACACCAAAGAGGAGGAAGGTCATGCAAATGTTCTCGATGTACAACCAGAGCCTTGTCGTTGAGGAGCTCAACAGCAGTCACAACGATGGATCCGTCCGGTTCTTGCATCTGATGATCCAGAAGCCGGAAACAGCCGAACAGGCCCGGATCATGATGTCGGTGGCCGCCGACCCGGCCAGGTTCTACAGGGATGTGTGTGCTGCCAGCAAGGGAGTTCTGCATCCTGGTCTGCCCGAGGATCCCGGCAACCTGGGGCCGCTCTGGGTCGCCGTAGCCGGAATGATACAGGTGCAGCTTGGCTGGATCTTAGCCGATTCCACTCCGGGTTGCGTCTGCACCTGCGTGGTACTCACCACCCAGGAAGATCATCGCTACCTTAGAGACATGAGCGTGGCGGCTTCCACCCATGCGTGTATGCGTATGCACGCGAGTGCGCTCGCCGAGAGGGGTGACCTGAACGGAATCGCAGGAGAATAGCACCAGAACAGGGGACATCCGCCTGGAAAAGTCCTCATGATGTCAGTACTTGTTATACCCGGCCGCCGTTGACACGTACAGCCTGGCCGGTGATAAAACCGGCGAGATCGCTGGCGAAGAGCAGCACCGCGCTCGCCACGTCCTCGGGGGTACCGAGCCGCCGGAGCGCCGTGGTCTCCACGATTTCGCGCTGCCTGTCCGTGAGCTGGTCGTAGTCCACTGGCTTCATGGCCGTGTGGCCGGGCGAGAGTACGTTCACGCGGATTCCGTTCGGCCCCCACTCCTGCGCCAGTACGGCCGCCAGGTGGTTGACCGCCGCTTTGCTCGAGCCGTACGCCCCCAGTCCGGCGATCGGATCGTGCCCCGCGCCGCTGGAGATGAACACCACGTTGCCTCCGGGCCGCATGGCCGGATAGGCGGCCCTTGCGACGTAGACATGGCCGTGCACGTTCACCTCGAACGGCTTCCGCCACTGCTCGATGGGCGTCTCGGTCACCGCGCCGGGCGGCCCGCTGGCGGCGTTGAGCACCAGGATATCCAGAGCGCCTCCGAACGCGTTCAGAATCGCGCCCACGGCCTGCGTGGCCTCCGCCTCCTGCGCAATGTCCGCCTGCACCGCGACCGGCTCGCCGGAGGGAATCCGGCGCAGCATCGCCAGCGCCTCCTCCGCAGCCGTCGCATCCGAGCGGTAGATCGTCCCCACCCGCGCCCCCGCCTCCGCCAGCCGCAGCGAGATGGCCCGCCCTATTCCCCGGGTACCGCCCGTCACCAGCGCATTCTTACCGGATAAGTCAATTGATACCGCCATGGCGCCTCCCGCTCTCGAACCGCACCAAACGCGTTGTATTGCACTTTCCATTCCGCCCGAGCATCCGACCACATCATGCCCCGTCTATCCGATCCCAATGGTGTGGTAGAGCAGGTCGCGGAACTGTTGGTGCGCAACCGTTTCCGCGTCTGAAATCTCATCCAGGTTAAAGAAGGCAGTGGTTGTCGGAGACTCACGCCGAGCGATCTCCGGAGCAATGCGTGCCTTGAGAATGGTCCAGAACTGGGTGAAGCCTCCAGACTTGGCTTTCTGGTGGCTTTTCTCGGCTTCGCCTACTCGGTTATGCACGTTCGACACGTCCGCTCCGCCCTTGATCTCTATGGAAACGCTGGGTACCGCCATCGTCGGCAAGGTCTCCAAGATGGCAATATCGGGGTCCGAGGCAAAGGCAATTCTAACCGTTCGTCCGGCGGCATTCCTGACCGTAATCACCTGGTCGCTGCTCGCCGTCATATATGGACCGACTAGGCTCCGCAATAGCTCGAAGACGGTGCGAGTCTCCCTCTGGCCTATAGCATTGTTTTCTGCGCCCCGTAGCTGCGGGCCAATGGTAAGCAGCTGAAGCTCGTGTAACGCCATGGCGGAGATGGGCTGGATTCCGGCGAAGAGCTGCCAGCCCGTTTCCACCAGGCTCGCGCAGAGCTGGG
>CAYNFH010000056.1:14990-28704 GCA_964396385.1 uncultured Chthonomonadaceae bacterium
TCCTCCATTGCCTTGAACCGTCCAAACGGACCCTTGCTGTAGAACTCCTTCTGGGAGATGCCGTAGAGCAACCGGTAATAACCCAGGAGCATCGGCTTTGCCATGAGGATACAGGGCACGGGATAGAATACTTCGCCGCGGAGCGAGTAGGATGCGAGGGCTGTCAGGCGCTCTTCGCCTAAAAACCGGTCTAGTTCAGCGTTGATCGATTGGACACCTACGCGAGCCACGGCTCCTGCAAGTGCCTCCGAAAGGTACTCGCTGCGCATGAGCTGGAGCCGGGTCCAGAATCGGACCTGGAGATCAGGAGAGAGGACGGGAAAAGCCTGCCCCGCGCTATCCATCCGCATCTGCAAGCTCGACCCGCGACTCCGGAAACGCGAGCCGCCCTGCCGCCATTTGAGCGTACTCCCGGTTTAGCTCGATGCCTACAAAGGGGCGGCCCAGGCGCTGGGAGACAAGGCCAACCGTGCCGGCACCAAAGAATGGATCGAGAACGTAATCCCCCATGTCGGAGCCTGCGAGGACGCAGGGCTCTACCAACTCCGGCGGAAAAGTTGCGAAGTGAGCTAAAGGGAATGGGGCCGTGTTTACAGCCCAAACTGATCTGCGGTTGCGGAATCCACGCCCGTCCTCCCGTGACTCTCGCACGGCTTCGTAGTTGTAGTGGTAGTCGGCGGACTTGCTCAAGAGAAAGAGGTATTCGTGCGCCTGGGTAGGCCTATCCCGCACAGACTCCGGCTGGCAGTTCGGCTTGTACCAGATTATGTCCTGGCGTAGGTACCAACCCTGGGCCTGAAGCGCGAAGGCAAGCCTCCAGGGCACACCAATGAGATCCTTGGGCTTGAGCCCGTCGGGTGTGGGCGGCCGATAGTGCATTGCACGGGCACCGTTCTTCTTGTCCGGCGCGCGCCAGGTCCGGTTGCCACTCGTGTACGAGTCGCCGATGTTCAGCCAGAGAGTCCCATCCGCAACTGTTACGCGGCGGACCTCTTCGAAAACCTCGACCAGACGCTCCAGATACTCATCGAGCGTCTTCTCGGCTCCAATCTGGTGGGCGATCCCGTAATCCCGAAGGCTCCAGTACGGAGGGCTGGTCACGCAGCATCGGAAGCATCCTTGAGGAAACGTCCTCAATACACGAAGGGCATCACCGACGATGACTCTGCTGCGGGCACCAACCTCTTCGGGCTGTGGCTGCGTTTCGGCTTCTCCAAACAGACCCAGTGACGGGGAGTTGAGTGTGCGATTGTTCAATACGGTGTTCCCAAACTGAGAGGTCGCCTGCGACTTTGCGCATAGATTCACCCGCTCAACACTGGCTTCCTGCTGATCCAGTAAGCTGGCTCAGCCGCCGCGATGCCGGCTTCGCCGATTGACAACGCGACTCCGCATCCGTATAATGGGTCCGTTTGCCCGCCGGGTTGGCGGGCGCAGATTGGGCGGTGACAATACCATGGCTGCAAACGACGGATATATCGCGATTGACGCGCCATCCCGCGCTGCGCTTATGCGGCGTTGGGCTGTGGGCGGGTCGCGCGCCGGAGCGGCGGGGAGTGGCCTGAGGTAGCGTCAGCCGGACAGTTTTGGTCTTCTACCACGCCCGCCTCCGCGCTGCCCGCGGAGGCGGGCGTTCTGTCTATGGGCTGACTATACCGAACACAAAGGACACTTTCCATGAGCACGATAGAGCTGGGCACTCCCCGCGTATGGGAGCGCAGCGAACAGATCGAAAGAGAGGACTGGCGCGAAGCCGCGATGCGGGCCGCGCTGGACACGGAGGCGCGCGACGGCAACGCGGAGGACACCCTTACGCGCGCCATCCTGGAGCGGTGCCCGGGCGCGTCGACCGCCGTGGCGTGGACCGACCGCGATCGCCTGCTCCGCTTTATGCGGGAGGAGGCGGGGGGTTATCGGTCGGTAGTGGCGGGACGGCACACCATCTTCAGCTCAGACGAGGATGGCACTAGCTGCATCTACCTTGGCTGGTACTCCACGGAATGGAACGGCACATCCATCGAGGTGGCGTTCGCACCAAGCGCTTGCGATGCGGGCGACGTGGTCTTCTTCGCCTTCGATGCCGAGGCGCTAAACGGCTTTGTCCGGGAGGCGGTGCTGTACGCCGGCCGGCCGCAAGGCCGGTGCTTGCGGTACTCCCGTGCCTGGGACAGCTCACCTCGCATGGATGAGGAGATCGGGCGGGTGACGTGGGATGACATCATCCTGCCGCCCGCGACGCTCGCCGGCATCCGCGAGGCGGTAGAGGGGTTCGGGGCCTGTCGCGCCGCCTTTGAGGCCTTCGGCTTCGCCTGGAGGCGGGGCATCCTGCTCATCGGGCCTCCGGGCACCGGAAAGACGCTGGTCTGCAAGGCGGCCGCCGCGGCGCTGCCGGACATGCCCTTCCTGTACGTGCGGGACATCTCGGAAAGGTGCCAAAAGGACACCATCCGGGAAATCTTCGAGCGGGCCCGCGCCCTGTCGCCGTGCATACTGGCGTTCGAAGACATGGACGGGTTTATCACCAACCAGAACCGGACCGTCTTCCTGAACGAGCTGGACGGCTTCAACAATAACCACGGTCTGCTGATCATCGCCTCGTCCAACCATCCGGACAAGATAGACGAGGCGCTGCTCAAGCGGCCGTCCCGGTTCGACCGCGTTTTCCACCTGGGCACCGCGGGGCCGGACGAGCGCAGGCGTTACTGCCTCACCGTACTCACGAGGCCCGAGCTGGCGAAGCGAATCGCGCCTGCCGTGGACGTGGACGGGCTGGCCCGGCGTGTGGCAGAGCGCACGCACGGGTTCACGCCCGCGTACCTGAAGGAGGCGCTCTCATCCGCGGTGCTCCAGTTCGTCCAGCAGGGCGTAACCGTGCTGGACGAGCGGTTCGCCGATGCCGTGCTGTCCCAGGTGGAATCGCTGCGCCAGCACCTCCGGCGCGCGAACGACCCGGACGCGCTCACGGAGCTCTCCAGCGCGGATGGCGCCATCGGAATCCGGCGATGGCAGAGCTGAAGGGGTGAGGGGGTAAAGGGGTGACCGGAGCCTGCAAATCGGACGCTTCCCGGCTCTTCCCGGACCGGAACTTCAGAGCGATTCAGAAGGGGCGCCCATATCTCACCCCCTCACCCCTTCACCCTTTCACCCCTTCATTGATCTGAGGACTCATGAGGCTAACATTTCTCGGGACCGGCTCCGCGACTCCCTCACGGAGCCGGAACGTAAGCAGCATCGCGCTCCAGCTCCCGGAAAGCGGCCGGCTCTGGCTCTTCGACTGCGGTGAGGGCACGCAGCACCAGTTCCTGCGGTCCCCGCTGCGGCTGAGCCAGGTGGAGCGCATCTTCTTTACCCACCTGCACGGCGACCATCTCTACGGTCTGCCGGGGCTGCTCGCGAGCCGGGGAATGCAGGAGATCACCACGCCGGTCACTCTTTACGGACCCGCGGGGCTGGAGCAGTTCGTCCGGACCGCCCTGCGGGTCTCCCACGGCGGACTGCCCTACCCTCTGCGGTGCGAGATCATCCACCCGGGCGCAGTGTACGGCGAGCCCGAGCTGCGCGTGGAATGCGCGCCCATGAGCCACCGTGTGCCGGCGTTCGGCTATCGGATCACCGAAGCCGACCTGCCCGGCCACTTCGACGTGGAGCGGGCCCGCGCGCTCGGCATTCCGGAAGGCCCTCTCTACGGCCGGCTGAAGCGGGGAGAGACCCTCACCCTGCCGGATGGACGAACCGTGAACGGCGCGGAGCTGGTCGGTCCCGAGCGGAAGGGGCGGAGCGTCGTCATCACGGGCGACACCGTGGCGTCGCAGGACGCGGTGGAGCTGGGGCGAGGCGCCTCCGTGCTCGTCCATGAGGCCACCTATATGGAAGCGGACGCGGGGCTGGCGGCGCGAAGCATGCACGCCACGGCGGCAGGCGCGGCGCACGTGGCGCGAGAGGCCGGCGCGGAGACCCTGATCCTCAGCCACTTCAGCCCCCGCTACGAAGGCGAGGGCCCGCTTACCCTGGCGGACCTGCTGGCGGAGGCGCAGGCCATCTTCCCCAACACGCTCCTCGCCCGCGACCTCTGGACCTTCGAGCTCCCCCGCCCCATTTGATTACATCGAGGCACTTGGCCACCCCACGCACAGGAAAGCCCCTACTCCTAACGCGGCGCAGGGGTTTTCCCTATGGCCAAGGTTACTCAGCTCAGCGCCTCGGCTAATGGCTCGGTGGCGCCGGCATGGTCCCGCCGGGCATCGGCATTGTTGAGGTGCCTGGCATGGTGCCGCCGGGCATGCTCCTGAGCCCGGCGGAAAGCGCGGCAGCCGATGTGCCGTCCTTCGGGCGGGACGTTGGGTCCACGCCCTTCGGAATTCCCGACGCGATCGGCGGCGGCGGCGGATAGCGTCCGCTGCCGGACATCTGCCAGAGGAGGAGGCACGCCACCAGCACAACGGCAGCGATGATCCCGATAGCTACGGGCGGCCGTATCTGCATTGTCCTGACCCCTCCCCGCTAGATGTCCCACGGATCGGCGTCGAAGCGGAAATGGCCGCCCGCCGCCAGACCGCCCGTGCTGTTGAAGAACCAGTTTAGGTCGTACGCGCCGATGCCGTTGTTGCCGGTGATGAAGTTCACCGGCAGCCACTTGGCGTGGCCATCATAGTAGGTCGCGTTGCAGCCCTTCGAGCCGGTGTTGCGTCCGTTCCAGGAGTAGGGGTCCTTGGCGCCGGCGTGCCAAAACTCCTCGACGAAATAGGCGAGATTCGCCGGCCGCTGGATCACGGCCAACTTAACGTCCGCGGGTCCCCAGGCTACTGCGTATGCATCGTGCGCATGGCGCTGGTAATAAGAGCCTCGCTCATTACCCACGATCCAGCGATCCACCAGGCTATCACTGGGGCAGCGGAAGATCTTGTCGTTTTTCACGTACGGATAGATCCTGGCCGGATACCCTGCTAACGTCTGCTTGGTCCGGCCGGTCCCCGGTGCGTAGAGACGGATTCCCCAGCACTGCACGTGGGCGCACGCCGAATAGCCCCGCTTGCCTAGATCGGCGCAGCTTATGATGGCCCCGCCGCAGGTGGCGTCTCCGACGCCATCCAGGGTTGTAGAGTCGCGGGATTCGGAGTACGTCTCGTCGTAATCCTGTGCGTACATCACGGATCCCAGGCCGATCTGCTTCATATTGCTCAGGCAGCTCGTCTGCCGCGCCTTCTCACGTGCGCGGGCGAAAACAGGGAAGAGAATGGCTGCTAAGATCGCAATAATGGCGATAACCACAAGCAGCTCGATCAGGGTAAAGCCGGTCTTGCGGGTATTACGGTACATGGCAGTCTCCTTCGTCATGGAAGCGCGCGAGCCTCCGTCACTGTGGACCTCGGGCTCGCGAGATTAGGGAGCAGATACCGCGTGTCCGGACCTCCGCAGGAGAAAAGGTCCGTTCCCTTCCCGCAGGGCTGGGGAAGGTACGCGCATTATAGGACCAATCGCCGTTGATTGCAAGTAGCTCTGGTCGGGAATCACAGCTCCCGGTGCCGTACGGAACGCGCTGGACTTACGACCTCCCCCGCCCTACCTGGCTAACATAGAGGGAATGTCAAAGTACCACCATGTGAAACTCTCGCCCGAGCAACGAGAGGAGCTGCTCGGCATGATCCACTCGGGAGCCGGGAGCTCCCGCGTCCTTAGCCGCGCCCGGATCCTCTTGCATGCTGACGAGAAGCAGCCAGGAGGCTGCTGGTTTGATGACGACATCGCTGCGGCGCTCCACGTTGGGTCCGCCACCGTCGAGCGGGTGCGCAGACGGTTTGCTCAGGATAGACTGGACGCCGCTCTTTACGACCGGGAGCGGCCGCCACGCCCTCCAAAGAAGATGACTGGCGAGATGGAGGCGCATCTTGTCGCTCTCACCTGCAGCGCTCCTCCTTCTGGCCGCGCCCCCTGGACGCTGAGGATCCTGGCGGAAGGAATGGTGGAGGCGGGCTACATCGACTACCTCAACTGCCCTGTCGAGCTTGGGACGGGGGCTGCGCCCCCCTTATTACGCTTTCTTCGCTTATTGCGCGACCTCTACCCATTACCGCACCCACTCCGGTGGCCAACCGCATCCATAATCTGGCGCCGCCGCTTCTCCAGATCGCCTGGATTAGCTAAAAAATGAGAGAGTTTGAGACACGTTTCGGGCATTTCCGTTGAGCCCGGATTATGCGCGTGAGCGTGCTCGTGAATACACACTGTAGGCGTTTTGAGGACTACGTGAATAATGCAGGTTGAGACGGTATTGCCGCGAGTAAGCGGTCTTTGTGTTCCAGTGCGTAACAGATCCTGGCCCAACGTTGAAGCAGCGTACCGCCGAAGTGGATGTAACGCAGCGCGTGCAAGAGCGCCGCCGTAAAGACTAACTCCTTCTGCTCCTCACTCATTCCCAAACCTTCTGTATACGCCTCATAAAACGCCTGCGCCCAGCTTCGGTGGAAAACGATCTCTTTCGGCGCATCCACGCACTTGGGTTCGTTGAGGAAACAGCAGATCAGGGGATAACCCGCTTCCAGTACGGTCGGACCAGTTCCCATGTTATCCAGGTCCAATAGGTAGATCCTCCCATCCGGGGTTCTCAAGAAGTTGCCGCTATGAGCCTCCCCATGGATGAGCGAAGTGGGCTGATCGGCCAGGACTTCCAAACCGTCTACCAATTTGACGTACTCGTCCCGAAATGGATACTCCTGCGCCCACTGACGCATCTCTTCGATACACCCCAAGACTTCGATGGGATAGGGATGCGGGAAGTCGGTCAAGGCGTTCAGCTTGGCAAGCACGCGTCCTACCTCTGCCCAGATGGCCGCCTTGGGTCGGGGATGACTTCCTTCGATTCGCTCCAGGAGGATCGCCGTGTGTGTCTCGGTACGTACAAAGGTTTCCCCCGACCGAGTCCTGCAAAGTTGGGGATAGTGTTCAAAGCGTTTCTCTTGCAGAAACTCAAAGACAAACAGGCACTCGCGGATGATCTCCACAGTAGGATTGTTGAGGCTCAAGGCGGATCGGTTGTCATAGGTTTTGAGAACGAAAGGCCCCTGGTCCGATCGGAGGGCGACCGTGTTTCGAGTTTGGGCACCCTGGAGTGTCCTTGAGATCCGCACATTATCTAAAGGCCAGTACTGCGAAACGAATCTCGGTGTCAGTTGCATGGTCAATTCTGCCTTTGGATCGAAACGGTCTCCGTACAGAGTCGTTTGATGCTCCTTAGCCATTGATGGACTCCGTTCAGGTAGACAGGATCGTCGGTTTCGATCCAAGCGGAGGCCATGGCGAGACCGTCGAGAACAAGCATCAGCCTACTCCGCTCTATCGTCTCATCCCACTCTGCTTCGGCGAGTCCGTACCCCTTCAGGAAAGCCCTCACCGGGTCGTGTTCCACGGATGCAGGTGGAGCTTCCGTCACTTTAATCAATTCCTGCGGTAGCCCGATACCAGCATAAGCCAGCCCCCAATCTAGTAGAGTCACCTCGTCACCTTCCACCATAAGGTTAGACAGGCGATTATCGTAGTGGACAAGTACCGACTGGGTCTCCCAGCCTTTCGCCACGTGGAGCCGGTCGGCTATCTGTGCCATATCGGGGCTAGAGAGAATACCATGCACCAACAGACGGTCACAGGCATTTCTAACGTGACCGTTCGCCGATGCTGGCGTCAGATATCGTGCGATGCAAGCATCAAGGTAGTCAGCCCAGGTGGCATACCTTCCGCAATAGGTCCCATCTCCGGTCGGAATAAGTTCTCCGAAGCCTTCCAAAGGGATCGCGTTGATCTTGCGCACCTCCGCGCCCATTCGGCAGAACCAGCGCGCGCGTTCTGCGTCGGATGCCTGACTGGCGGTCGAGCTAGCCAATATGCCTTTCGCGCGTCGCATCAAGGCATACGGGCGGGGTTGGTTGCCGATCGCCTCTATCCATATGGTTCGGGCGTTGGCTCGGACGGCCTGAGCAGTCATCCACTGCTGAAGAGGGTAGGAGTTAGGAGTCCGAACATCGGCAATTAGGGCGTCGGCTCCGATCAGCAGGGCGTAATCCTGGGTGCCGTAACAGATGCTTTGCTCGCCCGCGCCAATGACTTCCACATGCTCGACGGCGATCTTGTGGCGTATCAGGATCTCGATCGCTACCGAATGCAAATCGTCCATCGGACGTTCCTGGTCGTCGGTCTCATCTTCCGCGGCCCAACGCTCAAGTAGTCGCAGAGAGGCCTCTCCCGGCCGGGTTGGCCTTGCCGGATCCTGCATCAAGCGGCGTTGGCGGCCCAGAGAAACCCGCGGGTCATGAGGCGCAGCGTCTCCGGCATCTCCACCACGTCCGGCGTGTGGCCGAGGGAGCAGTAGAACACGCGGCCCCTGCCGTAGTGCCGTGTCCAGACCACCGGCATATCAAACGGACCGTTGGGCGCGTGGGGACCGTCGACGGTGGGAAAGCGCGTTACGGCGAGGACTACGTTGCTTGGATCCGTGTGCATGTAGTACTGCTCAGATCGGACGGTGAACTCTCGCGGCACGCCCTGCGTGATGAAATGGTCCGGATCCGTGATGCGCACCTGGTACTCCACGCCGTCGTTCCCCGGGTGCGCTACCCACTGGCCGCCGGTCATGAACTGCCACTCCGTGGCGTCTCGGAAGGAATCGCACATACCGCCGTGACACCCGCCGATTCCGACCCCGTTGCGCACGGCCTCCGTCACCGGATTGAGCTGCTCGTTGGTGATCTTCCCCATAGTCCACATGGGCACAATGAGGTCCAGCGCGCTCAGGTCGGTCTCCTTGAAAGCGTCCAGGGTGTCGGAGACGGTGACCTGGAACCCCTCCCCTTCCAATGCGGCCTGGAAGATTTCGGAAATGCGCTTGGGGTGGTGGCCCTCCCAGCCTCCGTAGACGATCAAGGCACGCTTCGGCATGTATCTATCCTTTCCAGTGGATGACAGGTCATGGGTGGTCTACACAAAATGGCGGTGTGACGCGCAGGTTTGTTCCTCCGGCAGATTCGGGAACAATCAGGGGAATCCTCTAGGGGAGGATAGCATACCGGCGGCAACCGGCGCTAGAAGCGCGGAATGCCTAACGCCTGCCGAACCGCCTCCCAGCGCGCGGGATGGCCGGGGTCTACCGGCTCCGGAAGGAAGCCGAGTCGCAGGTAGGTTGTGATGGCCGGCAGGCGGAAGTCATCCGTCTCCAGATGGGCGTCCCGGAGGCCTAACTCGCGCAAACGGTGGAGGACCCGGAGGGATACGATCCAGCCAAGGCGATGCCCGCGGTAGTCCGGATCCACGCCCACCCAGTGGACATAGCCGGATCCAGGAAATCGGTCCGGCACGAGCCGGGCGGAGGCGGTGGCTACAGGCACGCCATTATGCGCGATGACGTAGACCGCGTCAACGTCCGCGGCGGAGGTGAGGCTGTTGCGGACGCGCTCGGGCGTCCACTCCAACTCAAATGCGCGGGACAGGGCGGCTGCCAGGGGCTCCTCGTCGCGGGCCTGTGCTGGACGCAGGTCGTAGCCCGCCGGGAGCTCCGGAAGCGCAGGCAGCTCCTCCAGGGAGGAGCGCCGCATGAGAAGCTGAGGCTCGGAACCTATGGCTGATGGCTGATGGCTGATCGCTGATGGCCCGGATTCGCCCGCTCGCCCACGCGTCCGCTCGCCTACTCCGCCGTTCATCCCTCATCCCTCATCCTTCATCCCTCGTATGAGCACTTCCGGCTGCAGCAGCCAGACGAGGCGGCCGCGGCCCGGCTCAACGTCGTCTACGTCCATACGGATGAGGCCGCCCGGCTCCAGGTGGAGGATGGCGCTGCCCAGGAGCTGGCCGGCGACCAGGCTTAGGTCCGGTTGGTGGCCCACCAGCATGATCGCCCTCGCGGCCGGGATCTCCGCCAGGATCTGCTGGAGGTCCCCCATCCTCAGCCCCTCCGCCAGCCGGGAGTCCTCGACCAGGCTCTCGCGGATACCCAGCTCGTCCGCCATAATGCGGGCTGTGTGCCGGGCGCGCACCTTGGTGCTGGTGATTATGAAGTCGAGCCCAACCTCCAGCCGTTTCAGCGCCTCGGCCTCGGCGCGGATTCTACTTATTCCGATTGTTGTCAGCTTTCTGTCGCTCTCTTGCTGTCCTGGCCTGGGATCTTCGGCGAGTCCATGCCGCAAAAGATAGAGCTCCATGCGGTACAGTTCTCCGTGAGGAAAGTGATTCCTGGTGGTCAGGCGTTCGCTTCTACGGGACCCCGGACCTGAACACCTCGACCGAAGGGAGCTTGGGATGGCGTTGCAGACGTTTCCGGTGGGATTTCTGTGGGGATCGGCCACGGCGAGTTATCAGATTGAGGGCGCGGTACACGAAGACGGCCGGGGCGAAAGCATCTGGGACCGCTTCTCCCACACGCCCGGCAAGACGCTCAATGGAGATACGGGAGACGTGGCGTGCGACCACTACCACCGCTATCGCGAAGACGTGGCCCTCATGCGCGAGCTGGGGCTGAAGACCTACCGGTTCTCTATCGCGTGGCCCCGCCTGTTCCCGACGGGGTCGGGCCCTCTCAACCAGAAGGGCGTAGGCTTCTACAGCCGGCTGGTGGACGAGCTCCTGGCTGCGGACATCCTGCCCGTGCCCACGCTGTACCATTGGGACCTGCCGCAGGCGCTGGAGGATGCCGGCGGCTGGCCGAACCGGGACACCGCGCACCGGTTCGCCGAATACGCGGGAGCGGCATTCGAAACGCTGGGCGACCGGATCCAGAACTGGCTCACACTGAACGAGCCCTGGTGCGCCGCCTACCTCGGCTACTACAACGGCCACCACGCCCCCGGACGCACGGACCTGGACGCCTGCCTCCAGGCGGGGCACACACTCCTTCTGGCGCACGGACTCGCCGTGGAGCGGTTTCGCGCCGTCCTGCCGGGGGGCAAGATAGGCATCACGGTGAACCTGTCCCCCACCTACCCCGCGACCGACACGGAGGAAGATCGGGCTGCGGCGCGGCGCTGGGACGCCGTCATGAACCGCTGGTTCCTGGACCCCATCTACCGCGGCGAGTACCCGGAGGAGATGCGGAGCGCCTTCGGGGAACGGCTGCCGAGATTCACAGAAGCCGAGCGCGGTACCGTGCGCCAACCCATCGACTTCGTGGGAGTAAACTACTATGCGCGCTCGGTGATACGGCACAACCCAAACGACCGCTTTGTCCAAACCGGCGCGATAACCCCGCCTGGAGCGCAGGTAACGGCGATGGGCTGGGAGATCTACCCGGACGGCCTGCGCGAGCTCCTGGTCCTGGTGAGGGACCGTTACGGCAGCCCGCTGCTGTATGTTACGGAAAACGGTGCGGCCTTTGAGGACGTGCCGGGGCCGGATGGCGTGGTGAAGGACTCCGACCGGCGGGAGTACCTGCGCGCCCACTTCCGCGCGGCCCACGAGGCCATCACGGAGGGGGTCCGGTTGGGCGGCTACTACGTGTGGTCCCTCCTGGACAACTTCGAGTGGGCGTTCGGCTACACCAAGCGGTTCGGCGTCACGTTCGTCGACTACCCCACCCAGAAGCGCACTCCCAAGGCCAGCGCCCGCTGGTACGCGCAGGTGATCCGGCAGAACGCCGTCGGGGATGGAGATTGAACCGCAGAGGGCACAGAGGACACGGAGATTCTTTGAAACGATTCGCAGGATTAGCTGGATTTCGGAATCCTGTGCATCCTGCCAATCCGGTCTAGAATCCGGGCTTTCTCTGTGCCCTCTGCACTACTAACGTTGTGTTTCGCCGCGCTCTGCGCAGATTCTGCTGGTGTTGTCAGTTCTCGCTGTGCGGTGATTTGGTTGCGGCTATGCCGCGCTGTGTTCTCTGTGGTTTAATGAACTACCGCGGAGGCGACGGCGTTCAGGCTCCGGCGGCGGATGCGCATGATGCCGCCGTTGTCCACGGGATTCACCACGCGGTTGGTGAGGAGGATCATAACCAGCTCGCGCGAGGGGTCGCAGACAATCATTGTTCCCGTGAATCCCGTGTGGCCGAAGAGGGTGTCGCCGAAGATGTCGCCCCGCGGCAGCATGCCATTCGGTGGCGTGAACCATCCGATGGAGTGGCCGCCCACCGCCGGGTCCACCTGGTTGGTCTGCACCAGGCGGAGCGTGGGCTGGCCAATCAGGCGGTGCCCCTGGACCTCGCCGTTCATCACCAGCGCGCTGGCCGCGATGGCCAGGTCCTGCGCCGTGCCGAACAGACCGGCATGGCCTGCGACGCCGCCGTAAACCCAGGCGTTCTCGTCGTGCACCTCGCCGGAGATCCGGCGCGTGCCGTGGAGCTGGCTGTTGGAGGTAGCGGCTATCCGGCCGCGCAGAGTGGGCGCCGGCCGGTAGCCGGTGTCCTTCATACCCAGCGGCGCGAAGATGCGGCTGTGCAGGTACTCGTCCAACCCCATCCCGCTCGCTTTCGAGACGATCTCCCCCACCAGCATGTAGCCCAGGTCGCTGTAGGCGTACTTGGTGGCCGGCGGGTGGTAGAGCGGCGTGCTCAGAATCTCCGCCAGCATGCGCTCGTGAGCGTCCGGGAGAGGCTTTGGAATCTCAGTGGTGTCGCGCTTGGCTGCCGCGGAGCCGGGAGGCGCCGCCGGCGCGCTGAGCGATTCCCCCAGCCCCACTTTGTAGAGCGGCTTCCACGGCGGCAGTCCGGAGACGTGGGTGGCCAGCAGCTTGAGGGAGATAGGGCCGACCGGCGAGTCCTTGGCCTGCGGCAGCCACTCCTGCACCTCCTGGCTCAGCGCTACCTTGCCGTCCTCCACCAGCGTCAGCAGGCCGAGGGCTACGTGCGGTTTGGTCAGCGAGGCCAGATCGAAGATGGTATCCGTGGTTACCGCGGGGCCGCCCGGCTCGAGCACCCCGAAGGCGGAGTTATGGGCGATCTTGCCATGGCGGGCCACCAGGAGCACCGCGGCCGGGTAGACCCCCTCCTCCTGCCCCGCGCGCACCAGACCGTCGGCTAAGGCGAGGCGTCGAGGGTCCAGACCGACCTCATCCGGCCGGACGGTGGGCAGGCTCATGGCAAGGATTGTATCATAATGAGATGTGGAACCGCAACGCGCGGAGGTCGTCCTTCCATCAGGCGTAGTCGCGCTACGCGCGCCAAAGCCTGAGGTTGACATGGGGACTCGCCGAAGATATACTAACTATTGTCTGTAAGACGCGACGCGCATCCCAAAAGGAGCCTTCATGCCGACAACCGCAGCGCCCCCGGCGCCTCCGTTCGCCCACGCGAGCGAGGAGGAGATCGCCCGGCTGCTGGATTTCTACGGCGTCCGCTGGGAGTACGAGCCCACCACGTTCCCGCTGGAGTGGGATGATGAAGGGCGGCCCACGAAGTGCTTCACCCCGGACTTCTTCCTGCCGGACTTCGGCCTCTATTTGGAGGTCACGACCCTCAAGCCCTCGCTCAAGAACCGCAAGAACCGCAAGATTCGCCGCTTCCAGGAGGTGTACCCAGACATCCGGATCAAGCTGTTCTCGCTGAAAGACATGCGGGCGCTTGCCCTGAAGTACCACTTGCGAAGGCGGCCACCGGGTCCGGAACACGGGGAATCGGTGTAGCGGAACAAAGTAAGAGCCTGAGCGAGTGCTAGAGCTCTCGCCGACTGCGCCCGCTCTTCTGGTTCTTGTCTTCTTGCAGCTTCTCGCTCCAACAGACCTTTCGACCCGTCAGAGACAAAGAAGA
>CAYNFH010000057.1:0-28671 GCA_964396385.1 uncultured Chthonomonadaceae bacterium
CGGACCAGGGCCGGGTCAATGGGGATGTTGCCGTGCAGGTAGATGGACAGGATGTCCCTGGCGCTGCGGCGGTTGGGCCGGGTGACCTTGACCTTGCGGTCGATACGCTCCGGGCGGAGGATTGCCGGGTCGATATAGTCGGGCCGGTTGGAGGTGAGCATCACCACCACATTTTCCAGGCCCACCAGGCCGTCCATCTCCGCGGCGAACTGCGGCACCACGGTATTGGAGATGTTGAGCCACCGGCCGGAGGAGCGGGTGCGCAGGATGGACTCCGCCTCATCGATGAAGATGAAGACGAGGTAGCCGTCCTTAGCCTTCTCGCGGGCGGTGGTGAAGATCTCGCGGACCATGCGCTCCGTCTCGCCCAGCCACATGTTGAGGATCTTGGGGCCGTTGATGTACATGAAGTACTCTTTGACGTCCCGCTTGGTCCGCTCACGGTACTCGCGCGTGAGGTTGTAGGCCGTGGCTTTGCCGATGAGCGTCTTGCCGCAGCCGGGAGGGCCGAAGAGCAGGATGCCCTTGAGCGGCCGCTTCTCGAACTTGGCGAACAGGTCCGGGTAGAGCAGCGGGAGCTCGATGGCGTCTTTGATGACCTGGATGGCCTCCTCCTGACCTCCGATCTTGCTCCAGGGCAGCTCCGGGACCTCCTCCAGGAAGTACTCCTGGGTCTCCTTGGCCGGGAAGTGCTCCAGGGCGACCTTGAAGTTGGGCTCCACGCGCACCTCGTCGCCGGGCTTCAGGGTCTTCTCGTGCAGGTCCGTGGAGCGATAGATGACGCGGGACTGCATGCCCTGCGAATCCATAGAGACGCGGAGGCGATCATCATCCACCACTTCGTTGATCTTGACCAGAGGGCCGCCAGGATGGTAGCCGAGGTCCCCGATGACGGTGAACGCCTCGTTGACCTTGACGCGCGTGCCGACATTGAAGCTGGGATCTTCCAGCTTGGGGTCCACGTTGGCGATGTACTCCTGGTCTCCCAGGGCGATCTGGACGGCCTCCGAATCGTCGAGATTGCTAAGAAAGACGCCGATGCGGTTGGCCGGGGAGGTGAGCTTGTTGTAGGCCTCCTCGAACTCGGCGATGACCTTCTGGGCCTCCTCGAGCTGTTGCTCGTCTGTCTCCAGTTGGTGGCGGAGTAGGAGCAGGTGGTCCAGACGGGGGTCGTTGCGCGGGGTCATACGGATGATCTCGTTGAGGAGTCCGATGGCGCGCAGGTGGGTCTCGGGGAGGTTCCAGTCCGAAATCTCGTCCTCGTTGTTCATATCGTCAAAGCGGTTGCGGTTGCGATCTTTAGGCATTTCTTCCTCTTGCGGTGGCCCTGACCCCCTAACCCCTCTCCCAAGAACAGGACAGGGGGAACCGTGTGGGCTCCCCGGAGTATTCCGGGCGGGTCCTGAATCTCCTCCGTCCGTTTGTATGGTAGAGGGAGGAGGCTCAGAAGTCAAGGCGCGGACCCAGGCCCGTGGTAACGGCCGCCGGACGGCTCTCAGGGCTTTGAGTATATCAGACTGTACGCGCCGTTGGAATGCGGAGTTTCCCGTCCGGGCGGGCGGGGCGCGGGCTGGCCGTTTGGGCAGGAGGCAGACCCCCTAACCGCCTGGCAGGGGGCACTTTCCAGCGAACGCAGCATGCCTACGAAGTTTCGTAAGCGCGAGGGAACGCTCCGACCTCACAACCGTCCCCAGGCAGGAGGTGGAGGGGAGGCGCAGAATCCGTATCCGTCGGGGAATCGGGTATACGGGGCCACGGGGAGACGTTAACATGGCTGAAGTCAAAGTTCCGTTCTACGGCCACGTCCGCCAGTACCGCAACATCCAGCGAGAGATAGACGATGCGATCCGCTCCGTCCTGGAGAGCGGCCAGTACGTAATGGGGCCGGCCGTCCCGCGGTTTGAGGGCGAGCTGGCCGCGTACGCCGGGATGCAGCACGCCGTAGGGGTGAACTCCGGCACCGATGCCCTGTGGCTTGCCTTCCTGGCACTGGGCATCCAGCCCGGAGACGAGATCATCACGGCCGGCAATACCTTTTTTGCCACTGCCGAAGCGATATGGATCATCGGGGCCAAAGCGGTCCTTGTGGACGTAGACCCGAAGACGCGTAACATCGATCCGGCGCGCGTGGAGGCGGCGGTTACCCCGGGCACGCGCGCTATCGTACCAGTCCACCTGTACGGGCTCTGCGCCGACATGCCTGCTATCAGCGAGATCGCGCGGAAGCGCGGCCTGATGGTGGTGGAGGACAACGCGCAGGCCATCGACGGCCACGGCGACAACTGGAAGATAGGCCAGTTGAGCGACGCGGTCTGCACAAGCTTCATCATCCAGAAGAACCTGGGCACCTTCGGCGACGGCGGAGCGGTGATCACGGATCGCGAGGACGTTGCCAACACCGTCCTGCGCCTGCGGAACCACGGGTCCGTGAAGCGGTCCGTGCACAGCATGGGTTACAACAGCCGGCTTGACGACATCCATGCCGCGGTCCTGAGCGTGAAGCTCAAGTACATAACCCGGTGGACCGACCGGAGGCGCGCCATCGCGGCCCGGTACTCGGCCGGACTCAAAGGCACTTCGCTCACCCTCCCTTACGAACCGGCCGGATACCGGCACGTGTACCATCTTTATGTGGTCGAGCATCCCGAGCGGGACAGCCTGGAGCGGTTTCTGCTGGAATCGGGCATCGACGCGAAGCTCCACTACCCCATCGCCATCCACCAGCAGGAGGGCTACCCGTGGGGCAAGCTCGCCGAGCCGCCAGCGCGGGAGGCTGCCAATCTGCCTCATGTAGAGCGGAACGCCGCCCAGTGCCTCTCTCTGCCCATGTTCCCAGAGCTGACGGACGACGAGGTGGACTACGTTATCGATCGCTGCGTTGAGTGGGATCGTCGGAACAGATGATGCCTTCGGCTCCCAATTCTGGCGGGAAGCGGAACAGATGAAGGTCTATAGGGTCATTGTGGTTGGGATGGGTAAGCGCGGACGGCACCATGCCGCTGCGTTCAAGAACGATCCCCGGTTTGAGCTGGTGGCGGTCTGCTCGCGAGACCGGGACAAGGCAGAGCAGGCCGCGGCCGAGCTCGGCGTGCCGCGCTTCGGCAATGATCCCTTGGCGCTTGCCCGGGACGTGCGCGCCGACGTGTTCTGCTTCTGTACGCCTCCGGACGTCCGGCTGGGCCTCATCGAGGCGGGTATCGGGTCCGGCACCAAGCTGATTGCCTACGAAAAGCCGATGGCGCTCAGCATGAACGAAGCGATCGCGATCCGCAAAGCGGTTCAGGACGCGGGCGTGAAGACGGTGGTGAGCCACCAGCATCGGTACGGGCAGCACTACCGCAAGGTGAAAGAGATCATCGATAGCGGCGCGCTGGGCAGGGTCCACACGGTCTATGGGCACGCGACCGGCTGGATGATGCACCTCCTCACCCACCTGATCGACTACATGCGCTGGTTTAACGGCGGCGCGGAGGCCGAGTGGGTGATGGGCCAGGCGGCTGGGCGCGGGAAGCTGGCGGATGCGCATCCCTCCCCGGACATGGTGGCGGGCGTCATTCAGTTCTCGAACGGCGTCCGCGGCTGGGTGGAAGCCGGGGCGGGCGCCCCCGACGTGCCGGAGGTGGAATACTGGTGGCGGAAGTGCCGCATTGGCGCGCAGGGCACGGACGGGTTCGCGGAGGTGTTGACGGGCGCCGGCTGGCGGGTGGTGACGGCGAAGGGGGCTGTGCGGGGCGAAGGCTGCATGAACTATGACCTGGACATGCCGCCTTACGTGCGTGACATGGCTCGCTGGCTGGACGACGATGGTCAGGTCCATCCTTGCAACGGGGAGAGCGCGTATCATGGCTTTGAGATTGCGATGGCGATGCTCAGGTCGATTGTAGAGCGCGGGCAGGTGAAGCTGCCTCTGGGCCCCGGCGAGCCGGAGGTGGAGGCGCTGAGCCGGGTTCTGCCGGACCGGCCGGTGCTGGTTTCGTGCGCATCGAACCGGAAGGAGTACGGGTGAATCGTCGCGGGTTGCCTCGTTTCGCCCGGCACTCCAACTTCCTGGGACTCTGGGAGAGCAAACGTGAGAGAGAGAGGCATGTCACGGCGTAGCGTGCTGAAGGGAGTTGGGGCGGGATTAGTGATGGGAGTGGTGGGTGAGATGATAGCTGGAAAGAGTGATGCGACGGCCGTCTGGAGCGGGAGGCTGCCGAGGACACGGCCCAAGGGGGTGGGGATTCCCCCATCGGCTGTGATGGGGTTTCTGGACGCGGTGGAACAGAAGTTGGGCGGCCTGCACAGCGTCATGCTGCTGCGACACGGCCATGTGGCAGCGGAGGGATGGTGGTCGCCATACGGACCGCAACACCCGCACATGCTCTACTCGCTAAGCAAGAGCTTCACCTCCACGGCGGTGGGCCTGGCGGTCTCGGAGGGCCACTTTACGCTGGAGGACTCGGTCATCTCCTTTTTCCCGGAGGAGCTACCGGCGACGGTGAGCCCGAATTTGGCGGCCATGCGGGTCCGCCACCTCATCACTATGGGCACCGGGCACGATAAGGACGCAACCGGGGCTACCTTTGGCGCGCCGGACGGGAACTGGGTGCGGGCGTTCCTGTCGCTGCCGGTTGAGCATGAGCCGGGCAGCAAGTTTGTGTACAACACGGCCGCCACGTTCATGCTCTCCGCCATTGTACAGAGTAGGACGGGCTCTACTGTGCTGAAGTACCTGACGCCTCGGCTGTTCGAGCCGCTGGACATCCAGGGTGCCACGTGGGAGACCTCTCCGCGGGGCATCAACGTGGGCGGGTCCGGGCTGAGCGTGAAGACGGAGGATATCGCCAAGTTCGGGCAGCTCTACCTGCAGAAGGGCCGTTGGTACGGGCGGCAGCTCATTCCCGAGGCCTGGGTGAAGGAGGCGACTTCCAAGCACATCGACAATGGTACGGATCCCAATAGCGACTGGGCGCAGGGCTACGGCTACCAGTTCTGGCGCTGCCGGCACGGCGCCTACCGCGGGGACGGGGCCTTCGGGCAGTATTGCGTGGTGATGCCGGACCAGGACGCGGTGCTGGCCATCACGAGCGGCGTCTCTGACATGCAGGCCGTGCTGAACGCGGCATGGGAGAATCTGCTGCCGCAAATGTCGGCGGACGACGGACGAAGGACGGGCGAACCCGGAGCGCATGCGGTGCCGCCGGAAGATGCGGCGCTGCACCGGCGGATTGCCAGTCTGGCGCTTCGGCCCCCGGAAGGGACGGGCTTCTCCCCCACCGCGGCGCGGCTGTCCGGGAAGTCGTACCAACTGGAACCAAACGGTCTGAAACTGCGGTCGACAACGCTCGCGTTTTCCGGCGATGGCTGCAGCATTACGCTCACTGATGACCACGGTCAGCAGCGGTTTGAGGCGGGCGGAAGCCAATGGCTCCACGGGCAGCGGCGCCTGCCCGGCCGCGCGGACCTGATGAAGGTGGCCTCACGCGGCGCGTGGACGGACGAAGATACCTATGTGACCAAGGTCTGCTTCTTCGAGACCCCCTACATCCAGACGCTCACATGGCGATTCAGCGGGGATCGGCTCGCGCTGGACGTGAAGCAGAATGTGGCGTTCGGCCAGACGGAGTGGAAGGCGGAGGGGGTGGCCGGATGACAAGTTGACAAGGTGAACACGATCCGTAGGTTCGCAACTGAATGCCGTCGGAGGAAACAGTGCGATTCAGAGGGACACCGCCGATTCCGTGGTTCGGCGCGGCTGGTAGCCGTCGGGTTGACGGTCCTCCTCGGAGTATGGGGCTGGTTCGCCAGCCGGCAGACGCTGGTTTGGTACGTGAGCCCACAGATTCATGGGAAACGGGTGCGCATCCTCATACCCAGGGGCTGGGCTCCCGAGCAGGAAGCCTACAGCGACGGACCTGGACAGGTTTTCATCCGGCTGAAACCACCCGATCCAGCGCCCCGCTGGCCGCAGTGGCTTGGGTGGTTGAACCCAGGGACGGAGGAGGCCAGCGTCCAACTGACAGTGGACTCAAACTACCAGTTCCTGAGACTCGACCGGGGCATGATATGGTTTGAAGACGCTTCCCGTGCAAAGGATTCGTCCCGCACTCTCCTTTACCAGGAGCGGAGCGAAGGTGTAGATGTAACTGGGAACCTATTCGTGGCGGCGCGCGAGGTGACCACTGCCGATAGACGGCACGGCGTAATGGTGGTATACCGCCGCCAGTCCAGATCGACCTTCAATTCCACGCACTCCGCCATCTGCAACAGCGTGCGGATACAGTAGTTCGCTCTAGTGCCGAGGCAGGTTAGCTTTCATCTCTTCCCACTCCCTCGTGCGCGATTCGATTTCTTGTGGATCGTCCGTACGATCTTCAGCCTCCCATTCGGCGAAAAGGACGAGTCTGGGATCCCCTGGCAACTGCCGGTTTGCGGATTCGGCAATCACGCTCTCCAGGTAGGTGGTCAGCGACATTCCCCGTGCCGCGGCTTGCGCCCGGACACGCTGTTCCACTTGGGCTGGTAGTTCTAAGATAACGGTCATAGCGATGCTCCTTAGGTCGCGTTCTGAAGCCATTATATCCTGCGGCTAGCTGGTGTCCGAACCCGTTCGCGCATCAGCGAAGCTCCCCTACTCACTCGGACCGGTGCCGGCCGTAAGGACCCCGGCTGAGGGCGGTGGTGGCGCGGAGGGTGTGGCCGTCCGAGGTGATGGTGATGGCGCCGTCCAGGTCTGTGCGGAGCACCCGGATTCCGCGGGTGGCCAGACGCTGGAGCACCTCCGGATGCGGGTGGCCGAACTGGTTGCGGATGCCCGCGGAGACGATGGCAAGCTTCGGGTGTACTGCGTCCAGGAACTCTTCGCTGGAAGACGTACGGCTGCCGTGGTGGCCCAGCTTGAGCACGTCCGCGCGCAGGTCCAGGCCGCTTGCGATAATGTCCTGTTCGGCGGGCTCCTCCGCATCCCCGGTTAGCATCACCGCCGTCTCCCCTTCTCTTACCCGCACGACCAGGCTGCCGTTGTTATCCGCGTGGGCGCGGTCCGGCGGTACGTCTCCTCCCGGCGGATTGAGCACATCGGCGACCACACCGTCACGGAAGTCGAGCTTCTGGCCGCGGCGGACGGTGACGATGGGCACGCCCAGCCGGCGGGCAGTGTTGAGCGCCCGGGTATAGGAAGCGGACGTGAGCGTGAGACCCGAGATTAGGACCCGGCCCACGCGGACGCGCTCCAGAATGGAGGAGGCGCCCCCGACGTGGTCGTCATCCGGGTGCGTGAGCAGCAGTGCATCCACCGAGTTGATTCCCTGAGTGCGGAGGAACGGGACCACCACGCGGCGGCCCTCATCATCGTAGGGCGAGGCGCGGCCGGCATCCACAATGAGGGTGTGACCAGCGGGCGTGCGGACGATTATGGAGTCCCCCTGCCCCACGTCCAGAAAGGTGACGGTGAGAAGCGGGACCGGCGAGAGGGCACGCGCCCAGAGCCAGGCGGAGAGGGCGAGGAACGGCAGCGCGAATGCGATGAAAGCACGCCTGGGATGCGTGTGAAGGGGTGAGGTCATGGGGTGGCGGTGCGGGTGAGTTGGAGCGTACGGAGTTTGTAGAGGGTCAGGAAGAGGAGGATGTAATAGAGCCAGATGGCGGGCCACCCTGGGGATGGGACGTTGAGGACACCGAGCGGAACGTGGGCGGCCCAGTGGATCACGCCGATGAGGTAGGCCAGCGTGGGGCTCAGGACGGAGGAGGCCAGGAGTCTGGCCGCGGGCCACGCGATGAAGTGGACCACCCAGACCGCGGCTCCCGACGCCATGATGATGAAGAGGGAAGGAACGGCGAGGAAGTTAGCGACCACGCCGGCAAGAGAGATCTGGTTGAAGTATTCTGCCGTGAGCGGGAGCGAGCCGAGCTGGGCCGCGGCGGAGAGCGCAAACATGGCCAAGGCCCAGCGCAGCGCCCGGGCCGGCAGAGCGTTGCGCCCCAGCGCCAGCCTGCCGGAGAGCAAGGGCTCGACGAGCGGCATGGCTGCCATGATGGTGGCAACGGTGAGGAACGATAACTGGAAACCTGGATCGAAAAGGTAGCCCGGGTCCGCGATCACCAGGAAGATGGCCGCCGCACCGATGGCGCTGGAGGCGTCCGGCTCCCTGCGAACCAGACCGGCCGCGAGGTAGATTCCAGCCACGAGCCCGGCCCGCGCCACAGCCGGTCGGGTGCCTGCCATAACTACGTACAGGATTAGCGCGCCCAGCAGAATGGCCGCCTTTGGGAACCGGACGGGCAGGATCCACCGGAACAGGGCGCCGAGGAGCGCCAACAGGAAGCCCACGTGCAGGCCGGCGGTCGCCAGGAGGTGCACCGTGCCGGTCGCGGCGAAATCGTCATAGAGAGGACCCGGAATGTCCGCCTTATCGCCTATGAGCGCTCCCCGGCTGAGGGCAGCCTCCGCCGGCGGCAGCACGCGAGAAAGGGTGTCCGCGGCAGATTCGCGGATCCGCATGGGCAGGCGGGCGATCAGAGACGCGGCAGGCGCGGCGGCAATGCGGCGCCACTGCCCCGCCCTGCGCACCGTCAGGGTGGCGAAGACGTGGCGGTGAGCGAGGTAGGCGGCGTAGTCGAACCCGCCCGGGTTGCGGGCGGCTGTGGGCCGCTCGATCCAGCCCTGGGCTTCCACGTGATCGCCGTAGTGCAGCGCGGGCGTGGTGCTGGTCCCGGCGAGGGAGGCCGCCAACACTCCAGAGCGCGGGCGGGCCACGCGGTCCGGGCCGGTGACGGAGGTGACGGCGAGCTGGCAGGTGGTGCCCCATGCACGTGTTTCGACCGCGCTGACGACCGTGCCCTGCACGGTCTGCAGGCCCGGCGCGGCGAAGCGCGAAACGTCGTCGGACGCCGGAGTTGACATGACGGCGAAGCGCCCCGCGCCGATGGCGGCGGTCAGTAGGAGGGCTGCCGCGCACACGCTCCAGGGCCGACGAACCGAAAAGAGCGCGATGGCAGCCATCGCGAGGAGGGCGGCGATCCAGGATGGCGTCCGGGAGGCCAGCCAGATACCGGCCATCAGGGCGATGGCGGCAGGGACCAGTGGCCGGCCGGTGACGGCGCATGGGAGGGAATCCGGCGGGCGCGCAAATGAACGTACGGGAGCGTGAGCAGGCCTGGTGGCGACCTGGGGCATGAGTAGGTGTTCTCTGCAATGGCCGGCGACACCTGCCGAGGTGAGAGGTGAGAGGTGAGAGGTGAGACACTAGCGGCCCTTCAAGAGTTGGTGGAGGGGGATGCGGGGACGTGGGAGGTGGAGACAAAAGCGCCTGGGCCGAGCGGGACGCTGCCCTACACGGCGGAGATGCTCCTGGAGCGGCCGAGCGGCGACCTGTTCGGGATGAGCCAGAGCGCCGGGATGGGATGGGACCCGTCGGAACTGGGGCGTGACCAGTTCCTCATCCTGAGTACCCAGGGCGGCATCCGCGCGCCGGACGGGGAGCCGGTGGCGCTCGGGTACCACACGGGTCACTGGGAAGTGGGCCTGCTGATGCGGGCCGCCGCGGAGGAGCTGCGGGAGGCGGGCTGCCTGCCCTTCGCGGCGTTCTGCACGGACCCGTGTGACGGCCGCACGCAGGGCACGCGCGGGATGATGGACAGCCTCCCCTACCGCAACGACGCGGCGATCATCTTCCGGCGGCTGATCCGCTCGCTGCCCACGCGCAGGGGCGTGCTGGGCGTGGCGACCTGCGACAAGGGTCTTCCGGCGATGATGATGGCGCTGGCCTCCCTGCGGGACCTGCCGGGAGTGCTGGTGCCCGGCGGGGTCACTTTACCCCCGATGGAGGGCGAGGACGCCGGAACGGTGCAGACACTGGGGGCGCGGTTCGCGCATGGGCTGGTCTCGCTCCAAGAGGCGGCGGAACTGGGATGTCGCGCCTGCGCGTCGCCCGGCGGCGGCTGCCAGTTCCTGGGCACGGCGGCAACGGCGCAGGTGGTGGGCGAGGCGCTGGGGCTCTCGCTCCCTCACTCCGCGCTGGCGCCGTCCGGCCAGCCGATCTGGACGGAGATGGCGCGGCGGTCCGCAAGTGCGCTGCTGGCGCTGCACCAACGGCGGCTGCGTATGCCGAACGTGCTGACGCCGGGCTCTATCCGCAACGCGATGGCGATACATGCGGCGTTCGGCGGGTCCACCAACCTGCTGCTGCATCTGCCGGCCATCGCGCACGCGGCGGGACTGGAGCGGCCGACGGTGGATGACTGGCACAAGACCAACCTGCGCGTGCCCCGGCTGGTAGACGCCCTACCGAACGGGCCGCGCAACCATCCCACCGTGCGGGTATTCATGGCGGGCGGCGTGCCGGAGGTGATGCTGCACCTGCGCAAGGCGGGGTTGCTGGACCTGGAGTGTCTAACGGTCTCCGGATTCCCGCTTGGCGAAGTGCTGGAGGTCTGGGAGCGGTCGGTGCGACGCCGGCGGCTGCGGGAGCGGCTGTACGAGCTAGACGGGGTGGACCCGGACACGGTCATCTTCTCGCCGGAGCGGGCGCGCGAGGCGGGGCTGACCAGCACGGTGACGTTCCCGCGCGGCAACCTGGCGCCGGAGGGGGCGGTGATCAAGAGCACCTCCATTGATCCGTCCGTAGTTGGGCCGGACGGCGTGTACCGGATCATGGGGCCGGCGCGGGTGTTCACCACGGAACGGGCGGCGGTGGCGGCCATAAAGAGCCGGGGCGAAGGCGGCATCAAGGCGGGAGACGTGATGGCGCTCATCTGCCAGGGCCCGATGGGCGCGGCGATGCAGGAGATCTACCAGGTGACCTCGGCGCTGAAGCACCTGCCGTGGGGCAAGCACGTCGCGGTGCTCACAGACGCGCGCTTCTCCGGCGTATCCACCGGAGCGTGCGTCGGTCACATCGGACCGGAGGCGCTGGCGGGCGGGCCCCTCGGGAAACTGTTGGATGGCGACATTGTCCAGATCGTGGTGGACCGGAACCGGCTGGAGGGGTCGGTGGACCTGGTGGGGACGGACGGGTCGCTCTTCACGCCGCAGCGTGGAGCGGAGGTGCTGGCGGCGCGCCCGCAGCGTCCGGACCTGGCGCCCGACCCGGACCTGCCGGAGGATACGCGGCTCTGGGCGGCGCTGCAGGCGGTGAGCGGGGGAGTGTGGGGCGGGTGCGTGTATGATGCAAATAGTATCGTCAGGACGCTGGGGTGGTAGGTGTTCAGGTGTTCAGGTGTTCAGGTGTTCAGGTGTTCAGGTGTTCAGGTGGATTGAGAGGTTGTGAAGGAGTTCATAGAGGGTTGCCGAAACCGGGACATGCGGAGGGTCGTAGTTGGTGCGGAAGATAGGCGTGTTAAGGCGTTCAGGATTCTAGCCCCGGACACCTGAAGACCTGAATACCTGAACACCTGACTAGAGGAGGCATAGCGATGGGCGGTGGTATTGGCACCTGGATTGTATACGGAATTCTGGCCATTGTAGCGTTCTTCGTCATCAAGTGGCTGCTCGCTCTGATCTTCGGCATGGTGATGGGGCTGCTGCACATCGCCATCACGGTCGCGATCATTGTGGGGATCATCTACCTGTGCGTGGTGCTATTCGGGAGGAAGAAGGTAGCCTATTAGCGGGGTGTAAGGATTTGGGTGTTGGGGCGGACGTAATGCCCGGGCACCCACGTTGGAGGTGGCCTGCGGCTGCGACGCCGCGGGCCTTTTTGCACGTGCGGGGGATGTTATACTGGATTCCGGAGTCACGGATTCCGGCCGAACACCCAACACCAGACACCTAACACCCCTGCCGGAGGCACTATGATTGTATTGATGCAGGCGGATGCTACGGCGGAGCAGTCCGCCGCCGTCATCGAGGCGATAGAGACACGCGGGCTTAAGCCCCTGAACCTTCCGGGCGGCGAGCACGTGGCTATCGGCATCGCCAGCGCTATTCCGCCGGACCTGCGGGAGCCCCTGGCGAACTCGCTGGCCGTGATGCCTGGCGTAGATCACATAGTGCATGTGAGCCGGCCGTACAAGCTGGTCTCGCGCGAGTTCCACGCGGCCCAGACGGTGGTGCAGGTGGGCGAAGTGGAAATCGGCGGACCAGAGTGCGTGGTGATGGCCGGACCGTGCGCCGTGGAGAACCGGCAGCAGATCCTGGCGGCGGCGGAAGCGGTGAAGAAGGCCGGCGCCAAGCTCCTGCGGGGCGGCGCGTTCAAGCCCCGTACCTCTCCGTACACGTTCCAGGGCCTGCATGAGGAGGGACTGGAGCTGCTGAAGGAGGCCCGCGACAAGTTCGGCATCGCCACGGTGACCGAGGTGGTGGACCCGCACGACATCGACCAGGTGGCCGCGAACGTGGACATGCTCCAGATAGGCGCGCGCAATATGCAGAACTTCCCGCTGCTGGTGGCCGCGGGAAAGTCCGGACACCCGGTGCTGCTGAAGCGGGGCCCGAGCGCTACCCTGGATGAGTTCCTGTTTGCGGCGGAGTACATCCTGCACCAGGGAAACGACCGCGTGGTGCTGTGTGAGCGGGGCGTGCATCCCCTGGACCGGAGCTACACGCGCAATACGCTGGACTTGAGCGCGGTGCCCGTACTGAAGGAGATCACGCACCTGCCGGTGATCGTGGATCCGAGCCACGGCACCGGACACGCCAAGTACGTACCGGCGATGTCGAGAGCAGCGGTGGCGGCAGGCGCCGATGGGCTTATAGTGGAGGTCCACCCCTGCCCGCGGGAGGCGCTGTCGGACGGGCAGCAGTCCCTCACGCCGGAACAGTTCAGGCAGATGATGGAGTCCTTGGAGAAAGTGGCGGAGGCGGTGGGACGACGATTGGCGTGAGTTAGCCGGGTTGTCATTCCGAGCGCCAGCGAGCAATCTGCTTTTCCCGCCAGAGTACGTAAAGCTCGCGTAAAGCAGATCCTTCGCGGAGCTCGGGATGACAACGTTGGTGCCTCGCGTTTGCAGGAAGCTGTGTACGTGGAGAGACGCTGAGGATGTTTGAGCTAGGGCGGATAAGCGTTACGGAGGGGGCGCAGCACGTACTGAGGGACTCCGGACAGAGCGCGGACGAGTTCATCCAGCGCCATGCCTCCGGAGATTGGGGCGACGTGAGCGAAGAGACGCGCCGCGCGAACCAGGAGAACCTGGAAGTGGGCGGGCGCCTGGAGAGCGTCTACCACACGGCGCACGCCGAGAAGCTGCTGGTGGTGACGGAGCCGGATAGATCCCTTACTAGCGTGATGGTACCGGAAGAATTCTAGTTGAGGGTTGAAGGTTGAAGGTTGAAAGCGGGTTCCTCAAAGCCGATCTTCCTACCTCTTGCGCTTGGCCAATGCCAGGCAGTAACGGTGTGGCTCCGGCCTTCAACCTTCAACCTTCAACCTTCAACCCTCAACAGTCTTTCCGCCGCGAGCAGGTCCTCCGGCCGGTCTATGTCCGTGGCTAGCTCCGGGTAGGGGCTGATGAGGCAGCGGGCGTCGCCTCCGAGAAGGCCCGAAACCGCCCGCTCCAGGTGGGTGATTCCGAGCGCCCATGGGCCGACCAAGCGCGAGGCGCCGAAGCGCAGTAGGATGCCGGGGCCGAGCAACTTGGCGAGACCGAGCGGGCTCTTGCGCAGCGCGTATGCTTGCTCCAGGCGCCGGCGCTGCCGCTCCAGAAAGCTGCGGCGCGCAAGCACCAGGTTGCCACCGGTGAACTCCCCTTCCCTCGTCCTCACTGCCGTCCGGCGGACCCCCGGAAACCGGGCGTAGCAGTCCGCGACGCTGACCACCGGGTAGACGATATCCGCCTGAAGCGCGAGGCCGCGCCACACCAGGTCCTCCACCGCCTCCGACGTGAGGAAGGGCAGGTCGGCAGTCGCGATGATGACGTTATCGCGTTCGGATGCTGGGGTTGGGAGGACGGAAGACGGAGGACGGGGGACGGAACCGGATTCCGGGAGCGCGGCGAGGCCGGCGAAGAGGTTGTCCACGAAGCCGCCATGGTCATCGACGCGCAGGTAGCGCGTCGAATCCGGCAGACTTCCGACGACGGCGATGTCCCCCACCGAATCTGCCCCTTCCAGAGCGGCGAGAACACGGTCCAGCATGGGCACACCCGCAACCGGCATGAGGGCCCGGTTGGTCTGGCCCGTGGCGGCGGCCATCTCCGGCTTCGCCTGTCCGCCCGCCAGGACGACGACGCCCACGGCGCCCGTCCCGCTCATGCCGGGCCGTCCTCCAGCCGCAGCGCCTCATCGCGGCCCAGCGCGCGGCAGACGTGGACCTCCTGGTACTTGAGCCGCATGAGCCGGGCGATCTCCTCCGCCTCACTCCGGCCGAACGCCACCCCGAAGACGGCGGCGCCGCTGCCGCAGAGGCGGGCGTTGCGGGCGCGCGCCATCAGCAGGTCGTCCAGCGCCAGGGCGATGGCCGGGTGCTGCGTGCAGACGGCCTGCTCGAAGTCGTTGGACATCCGGGCGGTAACGCGCTCGGGGTCCTCTTCCGCCAGCACCTCTTCCATACGGCGGGTGCCCCGGTTGGAGACACGGTCCGGGAGCGCGTCCAGCGCGCGGTAGGCCTCGGCTGTGGAAACGTTCACATCCGGTTTCACGACGACGAACCATAAGGGAGGTCCGTCTGGTAAAGGTGTCAGGACCTCGCCGCGGCCGCGCACGGAGGCCGTACCGCCTACGAGAAAGAACGGTACGTCCGATCCGAGCCCGGCGGCGATGGCGGCGAGGCGCTCCGGCGGAAGGCGAAGGTCCAGCAGGTGGTTGAGGCCCAGGAGCGTGTAGGCGGCGTTGGAGCTGCCGCCTCCCAGCCCGGCCCGGGAGGGGATCCGCTTCTCAAGGGTAATGCGGACGCCGCGATCCGCGCCCGTCGCCTGCAGGAGGGCGGCGGCGGCCCGATAGGCCAGGTTGGACTGGTCCACGGGCACGCCCGGGGCTTCGCAGGACAGGGCGATGCCGGGCGCATCTACCGTTTGCAGCCGCAGCGTATCCGTCAGGGAGATGGTCTCCATGACGGAGGCAAGGTTGTGGTAGCCATCCGGGCGGGGGCTCAGCACGTCCAGGGTGTAGTTGAGCTTGGCGTAAGATGCCAACGTGAGGCGCTCGGTCATAGAGCTTGCCGCCAATATGCAGGGGCGAGCCGATGTGGTCGCCCGCTACGTCTCAGACGGACGGCCACGCAGGGCCGCCCCTACACGGGTTACGGTACCGGGTCTATAATACGGCCACGGAATGGAGAGGGAGTGTGGGCGCATGACGATGGATACGATACCCGAAAGCGGTGCGGAGCTCCAGGCCCTGGAGCTGCGGAACCGGCAGATCAATGCCGTGCACACCATCAGCCGGCAGCTCTCTTCCACTCTGGACCTGGATGAGCGGCTGCGGCAGATCCTGACGGTCTCTATGCAGGCGGTGGACGCCGCGGCGGGCACCATCTTCCTTCACCGCGCTTCGGACGACAGGCTGGTGTTCCGGCACGTGGTGGGCGGCGGCGGCGAACAGCTCATCGGGGCGGGCATCAGCGCGTCGGAGGGCATCGCGGGCGAAGTGTTCCGCACGGGCCAGGCGAAGATCACCAATCGGCCCCAGGAGGCCAAGAGCTTCCGGCGCGAGGTGGGCGAGCAGGTAGGGTTCGTAACCACGAGCATCGTCACCATTCCGCTCCAGTACCAGGAGGGTCGCCCGGTGGGGGTGATGCAGATCCTGAACAAGGCGGAGGGCGAGTTCGATTCCAGCGACCTGGAGGTGCTGGAGATAGTGGCCTCCATCGCGGCGGCGGCCATCGAGAACGCGGAGCTGCACCGCGAGGCGCAGATTGCCGCCGTGGCGCACGCGGTGGGCGACCTGAGCCACGATATCAAGAACAAGGTCACGCCGATCACGCTGTCCGTCGAGACACTGCGGCCGATGATGGACGACATGTACGCGGGACTGGACCGGCTGCGCCGCGAGCTTCCGGACCCACGGGCGGAGGAGCTGGAGAGCGCCTGCGGAATGGTGCGGGACTTCTACAGCGAGAGCTTCGACATCATCGAGGACCAGGTGCGCGAGGTGCAGGTGCTGGCGAAGCTGGTGGCCGACGCGCTGAAGGGCAGCGTGACGGAGCCGTCGCTGGAGCCGAACGAGCTGAATCCGCTCATCGAGCGGCAGCTCGACCTGCTGGAGTCCAGCGCGCAGCACGCGGGTGTGAAGCTGGTCCGGGAGCTCCAGGACGTGCCGGAGTTCCGGTTCGACCGGTTCCTGGTAGAGCGAGCGGTGTACAACCTGGTGAACAACGCCATCCCGGAGACGCCGGCCGGCGGGCAGATCGCCATCCGGACGGGCACGGTTGCGGAGGGCCGGTTCCCGGACGGCGGCTACGCCTGCGTGGAGGTGAGCGATACAGGCCGGGGTATGGAGCCGCACGTGCTGGAGCGGATCCTGCGGGGCGACGCCCGGAGCACCAAGCAGGGCGGGACGGGGCTTGGAACGCGCATCGTGTACTACGCGGTGGCGGCGCACCGCGGCGCGTTCGAAGGCGAGAGCAGCCCGGGAAAAGGCACGACGTTCAGAATGAAACTTCCCTGGTTGAAGGTTGAAGGTTGAACGTAAGCCCTACGTACCGTTTCGCTCTACAGCCGAAGTCACGCGGGAGCCGCACTGAAGCTCCATGTCTCCGGACTTCAGCCCTCAACCTTCAACCTTCAACCAGCCTTACCGCTGCCGCACGATATCGCGTAGCTTGGACGGATTGTGCAGCGTGATGCGGTAGGCGCCGTCCACGGAGATGAGCTTGGCGTCCCGGAGCTGGGCGAAGACCTGGTTGACGCGCTCGCGCGTGGCGCCCACGAGGCCGGCGATGTCGCTCTGGGTGAGCCGGAGCGGTATGACCACTCCCCCACCCTGCTGCGCGGGCACGCCGTAGGCGTCCGCGAAGGCGATGAGCTGGCGGGCGACCATGCCGTAGACGTCCAGGGTGCAGAGGGCCTGGATCTGCTCAGTGGAGAGGCGCAGGCGGCTGGAGAGGATGCGGAGCAGGTTGCGCGCGATGGCGGGGATGGTCTCCACCATCTCGTGGAAGCTCGTGCGGTCCACCAGCAGTAGGGTGGATTCCTCCTGGGTGACCACGTCCGCGCTGCGGCCGGCGCTGTCCAGCACGCTGATCTCGCCGATGACGGACCCCGGGCCGAGGATGGCGATGATGACCTCTTTGCCGTCGGCGTGGTCCGCTTTGATCTTGACGGTGCCGGAGAGCACCACATAGATTGCCTCGCCCGGCATGTCCGCGGTGATGACGTAGGTGCCGGTGGGGAAGGTGTGCTTGCGGGCGCGGCGGCGGATGGAGTCGAGCGTCTGTTCGTCCAGGCCGTTAAAGAGCGGCACGTCCTGGAGCGCCAGGGGCTCCGCAGCAGCAGGCATCGAGGTCTCCTTGAGCAGCCGGGCTGAAAGGGATGAAACTAGCCCATTATAGGCAGGCGGCCAGGGGGTGTCAAGCCGAAGAGGCAGAGGCGGAACCGGCTCTTGTTCCGTTTTGGTGGTTGCTCAGGTCCATCGTGGGAGGGAAGCTGAAGTGGCGATACGGGTGGGGGTGTTGACGGTGAGTGACAGCGTGGCGCGCGGCGTGCGGGAGGACAGGTCCGGCGCGCTGCTGGCGGAGCGCGTCACGGCAGCGGATTGGGAGGTCACGGCCAGTGGAGTGCTTCCGGATGAGCGGGAGGAGATTACGCGTACACTGCGGGAGTGGCTCCCGCGCTGCGACGTCATCTTCACCACCGGCGGGACCGGATTCTCCCCGCGGGACGTGACCCCGGAGGCGACGCTCGCGGTCATCGAGCGAGCCGCGCCGGGGCTGGCCGAGCTGCTGCGCTGGTCCGGGTACCAGAAGGAGCCGCGCGCGGTGCTCTCTCGCGGGGTGGCCGGAATCGCGGGCCGCACGCTGATTATGAACCTGCCGGGCAGCCCGGGCGGAGTCTCCGATGGGCTGGACGTTCTGCTGCCGCTGCTCCCCCACGCGGTGGCGCTGATCAAGAGCGAGCCGGTGGATCACTGAGGAGGTAGTCAGTAGTCGGTAATCAGTAGCCAGTAGGCCGGAACCTGGGCGGGTCGTTCTACTGAATGCTGGCTACTGGCTACCGGCCACGCAGTTGTTGACAACCTCTCGGCGGGTGCGCTAAACTAGGAACCAACTCGCAAGCGCCAGGGCTCGCGGCGCGCGTCCCGCAGGAAAAACAGATTCCTCGCTTCGCTCGGAATGACAGGCGTTGCGTACACGAGCAAAGCGGGATTGACCTCGGGACGCACAGAGGCGGGCCCGCTTCCCTGATTTTCTCCATCGCCCCACCGGCCCGCGATACCCCCCTTGTCGCCTCCGGCGGGCAGCTTGTAAGGAGACTGTATGCCTCGCGCCCACGCAGGTTTAATCCGCGCCGCCCTGAGCGCCGCGCTCGCAGCGTCTTCCCTGGCAGCTCCCACTCTCGGATGGTCGCAAGTTTCCACCGGGCAGACGCAGTCCCCCTACCCCACCCCCAACCGCCCGGACACCGAAACGAAGAAGCAGACGAACCCTATTCTGGATTCGCAGCCCAAACCGGCGCTGCCTGGGCCCGCGACTCCGGAGAAGCTGCCGGACTACCGCAAGGAGTTCGATCCGCGCTCCCAGCGGCTGCGGCAGGCGGAGGAGGAACGGCTGCCCATCTTCGGCACGTCGTTCTTTGAGAGCGCGCGGGAGATGATCCGGAACCGCAAGGCGTACCTGGCGCGGACGGCCAACGCGGGTCTGCTGGAGGCGCGGCGACAGCCGGCGGGAGGCAGGCAGCCGTCCGCCGCGTATCGCATGCCCGGCACGGGAACCGCCCCCGCCTACCTGGCCTACCCTCCCACCGCAGAGGAGCTGGCGCTCATCGCGAACCTTACGGACGCGCAGAAGACGGAGATCCGCACGCGCCACCAGGCGGGCCAGCTCACCCGGGAGGAGGAGCGGCGCTACCGGTTCATCCTCTACCCGTGGCTCGCTCAGGTCGTATCGCCGCCCACCCAGCAGGAGCTGGACGCGGTCGCGGCGCTGACGCCGGCGCAGAAGCTGGACCTGCTGCAGCGCCAGCGTGACGGCCTGCTGACGGACCTGGAGCGGCGGAAGTACCGGGCCCTGTTCCTGCGCCAATCGCCGACCCCCGAGGAGCGCTCGGCGCTCCAGCCCGAACCGCTGCCATACGATCGCGCCATCAACGAGCTGACGGATAGGGAGAAGCTGGACCTGTTCGAGCGGCAGCGCGATGGGCGGCTGACGGAGGAAGAGAAGCGGAAGTACCGGGCGTTGCTGGAGCCGGCGGATCAGTCCTCAGTAGTCGGTAGTCAGTCGTCAGTGGATAGACAGCAGGAGCCTGAGACGGACAGAAGCAATCGCCAGTCGTCGGTCATCAGTCGTCCGTCACGGGATAGTGGGCGGCAGGGCGAGGGGGTGGGAGCGCGGACGGGCCGGAGCGGACGGGACCTCCAGCCGGACGTGCCGGAGGACCTGACCGGGCTGGCGCAGCTACCGGATGCCGGGACGCAGCCTGTACAAAGCGTGGACCAGTCACCGTACTACCAATCGCCTTACGAGCGGCCGGTGGATACATATCGGGATACGCAGGACCCGCTGGCCATCTGGCTCCAGCACGTCATCGCACCCCCTTCCCAGAACTACCAGATTGGAGGCGGCGACAAGCTGACGCTGCTAGTGGGCAGCCCGACCATGCCCACGCGACAGCAGGAGATCGTGGTCGAGTCCTCCGGGATGGCCTACGTGCCCGGCATCGGGCCGGTTGCCCTGCGCGGCAAAACGCTGGCGCAGGCGGAGCAGGCGCTCCGCGAGCGGCTGAGCCACCTGTACCGCGACGCGCGTGTATCGCTCTCGCTGCCGGAGGCGCGGCCTATCTCCATAACCATGAGCGGCGATTCCTACTATCCGGGCCCGTTTCAGGTCCCTTCGACAGTCACGGCGATCAACATGATCCTGGCGACGGGCGGGCCAACGGACGCGGGCAGCATGCGCGAGATCCAGGTGCTGCGGAACGGCCGGCGGGTAGGCACTATTGACCTGTACCGCTTCCTGATCACGGGAAGCTGGGCCGGCGACGTGCAGCTACAGGACGGCGACACCATCTACGTGCCGGGCCACCACGCGCGCGTGGAACTGTGCGGCGAGGTGCGCCGGCCCGCAACCTATGAGATCCTGGACGCGGAGACGCTAGACGACGCCATCCGGTACGCGGGAGGCACGAACCCCACGGGCGTGAGCCAGCACGTGCAGGTCGCCACCGTGCAGCCGGGCATCGCGCGGGTGCTGCGCGACGTGGACATCACGAGCCTGGAAGGCTCGCACGTTCCCGTGTACGACGGCGACCGCGTGGACGTGTTCTCGCTGCGGCAGGACGTCGCCAACAAGGTGACCATCGAGGGCGCGGTGGACCAGCCGAGCGAGTACGCGCTCGCCCCCGGCATGACGGTGCGGGACCTGGTGATGACCGCGCGCGGGCCGGTGAGCGACTACTTCCCGGGCGTGGCGCACCTGAACCGGATGAACGCGGACGGCACGCTGACCCTGATTCCCGTCAACCTGGAGAAGGCGCTGGCCGGGGACGCCAAGGAGAACGTAACGCTCCAGCGGTGGGACCGCCTCACGGTCTACACCCGGGAGGAGGTCGCCTGGACGGGCCGGCGCGAGGTGAGCATCGTGGGGGCGGTGCAGCGCCACGGACTCTACCCTTTCAGCGACAACATGCGGGTGAAGGATGCCCTCCTAATGGCGGGCGGGCCCAAGCCGGACGCCTATACCAACGAGATCCGGATCCTGCACCAGCACGGGGACGGGACCTACGCGTATCAGTTTGTGAACCTGGCCAGGGTGCTGCGGGACGACCCCACGCAGAACATTGTGCTGCAGGACCGGGACATCGTGGCGGTCTACACCGAGGAGGAGGCGCACTACACGCCGGAGCACACCATTCGGGTCGAGGGCGAGGTGGTTTCTCCGGGCAAGTATAAGCGCGGCGAGAACATGCGGCTGAGCGAAGCGCTCAAGCTGGCCGGATGGTTCACTCCGAGCGCGGGTGACCGCGTCCAGGTGGCGCACGCGCGCACCCAGGAGGGCGCGGCCCCATCCTCCTATACGGTGGTAAACGGCACGCTGAACGAGGACCCCATGCTCCAGGACGGCGACGTGATCGCCATCCAGGGGCGGGGCAACTTCCAGGAGCATCCCATTGTGGTGACGGTAACCGGCGCCGTGCACAACACGGGCGCGATCGTCCTGCCGGGTCCCAATGCGCGGCTCACCGACGCCATCCGCATGGCGGGCGGGCTGAAGCCGGAGGCATTCCCGGAGGGCGTAGAGTTCCACCGGGATCCGCGCTACCTGGAGACGGCGGGCCAGCGGCAGATTACCGTTATCGTAAAACGGTTGAACGACTGGTTCAACGAGCAGGACCGCAACCAGAAGGTCGCCGCATCGCAGTTGGACCGGGCGAAGGCGCTGGGCAAGGTGGGAGGCCAGAACTCCTCCATCGCGATACCGGGTATTACGCCAGTACAGGACAACAGCGCGGCAACGGCCGCGGCCATCTCACAGGCGGCCCCCGCCCTGTTCAACCAGAACCTGGTGGCGGAGCCGCGCGACCTGACGGCGCAGGACTTTGAACCCAGCGGCAATGTGGCCATCGATCTGCCCGCGGCGCTGAAGAAGCCGGGGAGCGATGAAGACATCCTGCTGACGGACGGCGATACCATCCAGGTGCCGGAGCGGCCGACGACCGTTACGGTGGTCGGCGCGGTGGTGCGGCAGGCAGCGGTCCGGTACCGGCCGGGTATGCGGCTGGAGGACTACGTGACCGAGGCGGGCGGACCGGCGCCGGATGCCGCGCTGGACCGCGCCATAGTGGTGCGGCTGGGCGGCGGAACCCTGCCGGCGAAGAAGGTGAAGCAGTTCCAGCCGGGCGACATGATCGTGGTGCCCAACAAGGTGCTGGCGGAGAGGGTCTCCAACCGCAACAGCGACCTGGACACGGCCATCAAGTCCGTCACCGGCGCGACACTGCTGTTCTTTGTGGCGAAAAAGATATTCGGGTTTTAGCGCCGTGTCGAGGTGTCATTCCGAGCGCGGGTGAATGCGCGCAGCGCAGAGGGCCGGTCCCTGGGAGGAATCTGCTTTTCTCCGGCAGAGTACGTACAGCTACTGTAAAGCAGATCCCTCGCTTTGCTCGGGATGACAGAGGCGCTCAGTTCCTTCTTGTAGCGATACAGACCGCGTAACCCTAGCATGACCGAGCCCCTCGAGGACGATGAGATAGTTCTGCACACATGGCTCCTGCGCGACATCGTGCGCAGGAGGCTCGTGCTGTGGATGCTGCTGGGAGGAGTGGCGCTGGCCGCCTTCCTCGGCTACGGGCTGCTCATGCTGCCCCAGACCTTTACCGCCACCGCCTCTCTTCTCATCTCGCAGCCGGCATCGAGCGGATCGCCCCTGGCGGCGCTCGTGGGCGGGGGCGCTTCCCGCAAGCACATCGGCATCCTCAAGGCGCGCCAGACGGCGGAGCGTGTGGAGCGGGCAGTCCATCTCCAGGAGTTCTATCATCTCCCGACGAAACGCAAGGCGCTCGAGCTGCTGATGGGCGGCCTGAAGGTAGACGACAACCCGGGAGACGGGCTGGTCTACATCTCCGAGTCGCTGCCGGGGCCAGCAAGATTGGCGCCGGATCCGGAAGGCAGGCGCGCCCAGGTCCGCAACAAGACGGCGGATGTCGCCAACGCATACGTGCGCGCGCTGCGCTACTTCTACACCAACTCCGACAACGACCGGGACGCGGTGCTGCTGCGGACGGCGGATCACGAGCTGGCCGATGCCAAGTATCAGGCGGACCTGGCCGAGCAGCGGATGAACGATTTCCTGCGGGCCACCAACGGCGGAGATCCGCGCGCGAACCCTGCGGCGGGCTCCGGTGGGACGGCGGAGCTGGCGCCGCTCTACACCGCCCTGAGCGGCGTTGAGGCGGACCTGAAGGACGCGGAAGCCGCCAACGAGACCCAGGAGAAGATGGTTGGCCAGATGCTGTCCAGGCCGACGCAGATCGCCCCCGAGGACCGCCTCCTCCAGCAGGCTCGTCAGGCGTACACCGACGCGATCACCAACCTGAGAATACTACAGGTCACCTTTGCAGACGATTCGCCCGAGGTGGTTGCCGCCAGACGGCGCGTGAAGATCCGCGAGGACGCGCTCAAGCAGGCGGTCGCGGGGATCAAGCAGACGCCCACCACGGAAAAGGTGGAGGCGGCGCAGCGGGTTGAAGGTCTGCGGGCCAAGCAGCGGTCGCTGATGGCGCAGATCGCGACCGCCGAGAACCGGCTGCGGAGGCGCGGCGCGCTCACGCCCTCCTACGAGCGGCTTCGCGCGGAGCTGGACGAGCGAAGACGGATGCTGGAGACCGTGATGACGCGCGCGGCGGAGGTCCGGCTGAGCGCAGTATCCTCCCAGAGCCAGCTTCAGGTGGTGGACGACGCAGTGGCGCCGGAGATAGGCTCACCGGGCATCACCAAGGTGGCTAGCGTGAGCCTGGCCATCCTCCTTATCGCGGCGATCCTCTGGCTGGGGATAGAGTACGTGGCCACGGTGCGGAAGCTGAGTGCCAGGAACCCGGAGGCCGCGCTGGCGCTGCTCAGTCCGCCCGCGCGGACGACCTGAGTGCCGCGCATGAAGGTGGTGATTCTAGCCGGGGGGTTGGGGACGCGGCTGGCGGAGGAGACGGAAGTCAAACCGAAGCCCATGGTAGAGGTGGGCGAGTATCCCATCCTCTGGCACATCATGAAGCACTACGGGTGCTACGGCTTCCAGGAGTTCTTCATCTCGCTCGGCTATAGAGGCGAGGTCATTAAGCGGTTCTTCCTGGACTACTACACCCTCCAGGGCAACATGACGGTAGACATCCCGGGCGGCGCCATCCGCAACCATGAGCGCCAGTGCGAGGACTGGATCATCCACTTGATGGATACCGGCATCCAGACGCAGACCGGGGGCCGCATCAAACTGCTGGAGCGATGGCTGAAGGACGGCACGTTCATGGCCACGTACGGCGATGGACTCTGCGACCTGGACCCCTCGGAGCTTCTCCGGTTTCACCGCGCACACGGCCGGATCGCGACCGTAACGGCGGTGCGTCCCCCTTCCCGCTTCGGCGGCCTCGTGTTCGACGGCGACCTGGTCAAGGAGTTCATCGAGAAGCCGCAGATCGGCGAAGGCTGGATCAATGGCGGCTTCATGGTGCTGGAGCCGGCCATCTTCGACTACCTGGAGGACCCGACGAGCGTGCTGGAGATCGACGGGCTGGAGCGGCTGGCGGCAGAAGGGCAGCTCGCGGCCTACCGGCACGAAGGGTTCTGGCAGTGCATGGACACGCTGCGGGACAAACGGCTGCTGGACGGGCTGTGGCGGAGCGGCGCCGCCCCGTGGAAACGATGGGACTGAGGGTGTGACGGAGTTCTGGAGAGATAGGCCCACGCTCGTGACCGGCGCGACCGGCCTCGTGGGGAGCTGGCTCGTCAAGCGGCTCCGGCAGGCCGGCGCGGACGTGGTCTGCCTGGTGCGCGACTGGTCCCCAGGCTCCGAGCTCGTCCGCGCCGGGGATCTTGAGCGCGTGAAGAGCGTCCGTGGGGACGTGCGAGACCAGGCGCTGCTGGAGCGGTGCCTGGGCGAGTACGAGGTGGATACGGTGATCCATCTCGCCGCCCAGACTATCGTTGGCATCGCAAACCGGAACCCTATCTCCACTTTTGAGACCAACATCCAGGGTACGTGGGCGCTTCTGGAAGCGTGCCGGCGGAGCCCGGCGGTGCGGCAGATCGTGGTAGCCTCCTCCGACAAAGCATACGGCGACCAGGAGACGCTGCCCTACGACGAGGAGACGCCCCTGGAGGGCCGGCATCCGTATGACGTGAGCAAGTCCTGCGCGGACCTGATCGCACAGGCGTACGCCAGGACCTACGGGCTGCCGGTGGCGGTAACGCGGTGCGGCAACTTCTACGGCGGCGGCGACCTGAACTGGAACCGGATCGTGCCCGGCACCGTCCGTTCCATAGTACGCGGCGAGCGGCCGGTCATCCGCTCGGATGGACAGTTCGTGCGCGACTACTTCTACGTGGAGGACGGCGCGGCGGCGTACATGCTGCTGGCGGAGCGTCTGGCTGCGGACTGCGCTCTGCGCGGCGAAGCCTTCAACTTTTCCAATGAGCTCCAGATTACGGTCCTCGATCTCGTCCGGCGGATCCTGGCGCTGATGGATTCCCGGCTGGAGCCGGACGTGCGGAACGAGGCCGGCAACGAGATCCGGCGGCAGTGGCTGAGCGCCGAGAAGGCGCGGCGGGTGCTGGGCTGGACGCCGCTCTTTACACTGGAAGAAGGGCTCCGGCGGACCATCGCATGGTATCGGGACTACCTTTCATGACGGATAAGGCGGACTCGCTCCGCGCGGAGATCCAGCGGCTGGTGGCGCAGTACCACGCCGCGGCGTTCGCGCCGCGCCCGTTTGTGCCGGGCGAGACGACTATCCCGGTATCCGGGCGTGTGTTCGACGCCACGGAGCTGGGCTTCCTGGTGGATGCGTCGCTGGACTTCTGGCTGACGACCGGCCGGTTCGCCGAACAGTTCGAGCGTCGGTTCGCGGAGCTGTTCGGGCTGCGCAAGGCGCTTCTGGTAAACTCCGGCTCCTCCGCCAACCTCGTGGCGCTCTCCGCCCTCACCTCCCCCAGGCTCGGCGACGCGCGGCTGCGCCCGGGCGACGAAGTCATCACGGTAGCAGCCGGGTTCCCCACCACGGTCAACCCCATCGTGCAGAACCGGCTGACGCCGGTTTTCCTGGACGTCCACGTGCCCACGTACAACGTGGACGTTAGCCAGCTTGAAGCGGCGCGAACGGAGCGCACGCGCGCGGTGATGCTGGCGCACACGCTGGGCAACCCCTTCAACCTGACCGCCGTGACGGAGTTCACGCGGAAGCACGGCCTGTGGCTGGTCGAGGACTGCTGCGACGCCGTCGGCTCGACCTATGAGAGCCGCACGGTGGGCACCTTCGGGGACATGGCGACGGTGAGCTTCTACCCCGCGCACCACATCACCATGGGCGAAGGGGGGTGCGTGCTCACGGACAGCCCGCGGCTCAAGGTGCTGATTGAATCGTTCCGGGACTGGGGGCGGGACTGCTACTGCGAACCCGGGAAGGAGAACACCTGCGGCAAGCGGTTCGGCTGGCAGCTCGGGGAGTTGCCGTGCGGGTACGATCACAAGTACACGTATTCGCACATCGGCTACAATCTCAAGCTGACCGACATGCAGGCGGCCGTTGGGCTGGCGCAGCTCGATAAGCTCTCGGAGTTCATCGCGTCGAGGAAGCGCAACTTCCGGTTGCTTCACGCGGGACTCCAGGATCTTCAGGACGCCCTGATCCTGCCGGAGGCGACGCCCGGATCGGACCCGAGCTGGTTCGGGTTCCCCATCGCCGTTAGGCCGGAGGCGGGGGTGACCCGCGATGCCATCGTCCGTCACCTGAACTCCCGCCGGATCGACACGCGGTACCTGTTCGGGGGCAACCTCGTGCGGCAGCCGGCATACCAGGAGGTAGCGCACCGCAGGGTCGGCGACCTGAGGAACAGCGACTTCGTGATGAATCAGGTCTTCTGGGTAGGGGTCTATCCAGGATTGACGATGGAGATGCTCGGCTTCGTAGTCGACTCACTCCATTGTGCGGTTCAGGGCTAAGTTGCGCTGCTTTATCACGGGCGCCGCCGGCCACATCGGTTCCCACCTTGCCCGCAAGGCGCTCTCCAACGGCGACCAGGTCGCCGTGCTGGTTCGGCCGAAGGAAGAATGCTGGCGTCTCGGAGACATACTCGATGAGATCAACGTTGTTCTGGGTGACATGGACGATGTACGGAGTTTCGCGGACCAGATAGTGGACTTCCGACCGGAGGCGGCCTTTCACCTGGCGTGGAATGGAGTGACGGCGGACTCGCGCAATGGGGAAGATCAGATACTTGCCAATGTCACCGGCAGCCTGGAGCTCTGGCGGGCGCTGAACGCATCCGGGTGTGGGTGCTGGGTCGGGCTCGGATCTCAGGCGGAATACGGCATAGTTCAGGGCGTCATCACCGAGGATCTCCCTGCGCGTCCGGTTACAGCCTATGGAGCAGCCAAGCTGGCGGTGAATCTCCTGACGGAGCAGCTCTGTCGCTCAGCCGGAATGCGGTTCGTCTGGTTCAGGCTTCTGTCCACCTACGGGCCCATGGACCGGGAAACGCGGTTGATTCCGACAGTCATTAACCAATTGCTCGCCGGGCGGAGGCCGGCACTCACCTCAGGAAGCCAGTTGTGGGACTATCTGTACGTAGAGGATGCGTGCGACGCCATCTATCAGGCCGCCCACGCGCCAGGCTTTGCCGGTGTGTACAATCTGGCCTCCGGAGAGTCACTCCCTCTACGTTCCATTGTGGAACAGGTGCGGGATCTGATCGATGCTACCGCGCCCCTGGGCTTCGGGGAGCTTGCCCATGGCGCGGGAGAACCTCTATCTCTGCAGGCGGATGTGTCGCGGTTGCGCGACACACTGCGCTGGAAACCTCGCGTCCGACTTCGAGAGGGCTTGAGCCGGACGGTCAAATGGTACGCTGAGAGCGCGCGGGCGGGCAAGAGGGCGGATGAAAGGCTCTGACTATATCGCGGATTTCCTCTCGAAGCGCGGCGTCGGCTGCGTGTTCGAGATGTCCGGCGGGATGATCACCCATATCCTGGACTCGCTCTACCGGCAAGGCGCCGTGAGGGTGGTGAGCGTGCACCACGAGCAGGCTGCCGCCTTCGCCGCGGACGCGGCAGGCAGGCTGACCGGCATCCCGGGAGTGGCGATGGCCACGAGCGGCCCGGGCGCCACGAACCTGCTCACGGGCATCGGAAGCTGCTTCTTCGATTCCACCCCCGCGGTGTTCATCACGGGGCAGGTGAACCGCTACGAGCTGAAGGGTGATCGCCCTATCCGCCAGCTCGGATTCCAGGAGACGGACATCGTCTCCATGGCCGCGCCCATCACTAAGGCCGCGTGGCAAGTGCGTGAGGCAGAGGACCTCCCCCGGATGCTGCACGGGGCCTTCGAGCTGGCCACCAGCGGGCGGCCCGGCCCGGTGCTGCTGGACGTCCCGATGGACATCCAGCGGGCGGATGTGGACACCGGAAGGACGGAGGCCCGACCGACTCCATCCGTCCTCCGTCCTCCGTCCTCCGTCCTCCGCCACCCGTCTCCGCACAATACGCCGGACCGGGCCGTGTTGGAGGAGATGCTGGACCGGATGGCGCAGGCGGAGCGGCCGCTCCTGCTGCTGGGAGGCGGGATCCGCTCCTCCGGATCGGCGGCGCAGATCCGGTCCTTCGCGCAGCGGATCCAGGTGCCGGCGGTCCACTCCCTGATGGCCGTCGACGTCCTCCCCTACTCGGATCCCTTGCGCGTGGGGATGATCGGGAGCTACGGCAACCGATGGGCGAACCTGGCCGTGGGCCGGAGCGACTTCCTGCTGGTGCTCGGCAGCCGGCTGGACGTGCGGCAGACAGGCTCCGAGACGCGGGCGTTCAAAGGAGACCGTGCCATCTACCACGTGGACTGCGAGCCGGGGGAGATCAACAACCGGGTGCAGGGCTGCCGGGCCATCATCGCGGAGCTGCCGGCGTTCCT
>CAYNFH010000058.1:0-28555 GCA_964396385.1 uncultured Chthonomonadaceae bacterium
GACGAGTACGCCCGCGGCCGCACGCCCCCCCCGTGCGTGGAGGGCAACCGCAGCGTGAAGTTCGACGAGCTGCTGCGGCAGGCGCGGAACCTGGGCGCGGACTATCTCGCCACCGGCCACTACGCGCGGATCCGCCGGAATCCGGATACCGGCCTCTCTGAGCTCTGGCGCGCGCGCGATACGCGGAAGGACCAGAGCTACGCGCTCTACACGCTCACCCAGGCCCAGCTCTCCCGCACCTTGATGCCGCTGGGGGAGCTGGAGAGCAAGGCGGAGACCCGGCGCATCGCGCATGAGTGGGGGCTTGCGCTGGCGGAGAAGCCGGACAGCCAGGAGATCTGCTTCGTCCCCAAGGAGGGCGATCCCTCCTTTCTGGCACGGAAGGCGCCCGGCGCCATGCGTCCGGGCCGCATCGTGGATACCGGAGGCAGAGTGCGCGGGGAGCACGCGGGCATCGCGCTCTATACGGTGGGCCAGCGCAAGCGGCTGCCGGCCAGCGGGGACGGCCCGCTCTACGTGGTGGCGCTGGATCCGGCGAGCAACACGGTGGTGGTGGGGGAAGATTCCGAGCTCTTCGCGCGCGCCTTCCAGGCGGAGCGGGTGAGCTGGATCAGCGGGCAGACGCCGGCCGGCTCGCTTGAAGTTTGGGCGCGCATTCGCTATAATGGCGCAGCGTCGCCCGCCCGGATCACCGAGGGATCGGAACCGGGCACGGTGCGGTGCGTCTTTGAGACGCCGCAGCGTGCCATTACGCCGGGGCAGGCGGCGGTTTTCTATGATGGCGACCGCGTTGTGGGCGGCGGCACGATCCAGGCCGTTCTCGACACAGAGTAACAGCAATCTCAGGAGGGATTCGCATGGATAACGGTGACAACGAGAGAAGCGTTATGCTGAGCGTGCTGGCCGGCATCGGGATTGGAGTGCTGGTCGGCGCCATCGCGGGGCTGCTGTTTGCTCCGAAGGCGGGGACGGAAACCCGCGAGAGCATCAGCACCACTCTCTCCGACCTCGGGAACAAGATCAGCGACCTGAGCCAGGACGTGGCGAACCGCGTCAAGTCCGTGGTGGAGTCCGGCAAGCAGGCCGCGGCCGACAAGATGGACCAGGCGGGCGCGGAGAGCGGCTCGAACGCGTGACCCGGTGTTCAGGTGTTCAGGGAAGACGAGACGGGTGACGGTGGACGGAGGACGGGCTGATTCCGGACCTGAACGCCTGAACGCCTGAAGGCCTGCCCGACGCTTCCCTGCCGCGAGGAGTTCCGTGGATCCATACTCCCTACCGCCGGCAGGTGGGGACCTGCCGGGCTATAATCCGGTCCGATGGCAGAGGGCGGCCACGCTTTGTGCGCTGGCCGCCCTTGCCCTCTACTTCCTCTGGCGCGTCCGGGACGTCCTCGTCCCCTTCATCGTCGCCTTCTTCCTGGCCGGCGTCGAGGAGCCGTTCGTAATAGCCCCGCTCGATCCGCTCGTAATCCGCCTCCAGCGGAACGGCTGGACCCGCGCCCGCGCCGTGGCGACTATCTATCTGGCCGTCTTCCTGGTGATCGTCGCCGTACTGCTGTGGATTGCCCCGCTGGCGCTCAACCAGGTGGAGAACCTGACCCAGAACGCGGACTCCTACGGCCAGGCTATCCTGCGCCAATCGGACCGGTGGTTCGCGCACTACAAGGGGCCGCTGTCGATGCTGCACGTGTCCACGAATCCGCTGCGGGACCGGGCGGGCCCCGTGACTCACGCGGTAGCCGCGGCGCTGGATACGGTGAAGGGCTCCGTACTGGCCGCCGCCGGGTCCATGATCTGGATCATCATTATCCCGCTGTCGCTCTTCTACTTTCTTCTGGACTTCCAGGGCATCCGTGCCCGGCTGGTCGCGCTCGCGCCGCCGCAGTACCAGGCCAGCATCCTCAAAATGAGCGCGGAGGTGGTGGAGATATTCAGCGCCTACTTCCGCAGCCTGGCGGTGGTCTGCGCCCTGTACGGAATAACGGCCACCATTCTGTTCAGCCTGCTCGGGCTGAGATACGGGCTGTTTCTGGGCATCGCGGCCGGCGTACTCTATGCCGTACCGTACGTGGGGCCGGCAACCACCACGCTGGCGGCTGCCGTTATCGCCCTGACCATGAACCCGGTCGTGGTGGCTCACACGTCCATCACCGTCGGCCAAGTGCCCTACGCCATCCTGGTGGTGGTGGTCTACCTCGCGATGCACGTAACGTTCGATTACGGAATCACGCCCAGGCTCGTGGGAGGATCGGTGGGGCTGCACCCATTGGTCAACATCTTCGCGCTGATGTGCGGCGCCACACTCTTCAACGTCTGGGGGATGCTGCTCGCGGTGCCGGTGGCCGCTTCCATCCAGATGCTCTTGCTCTACTTCTTCCCGCGGCTCATGGAGAAGCCGCTGCCGCTTCCGGCTGCGGACCCCGCGCCGGATGAGGAGGTACGGGCGGAAGTAGCCAGAAGTCAGTAGTCGGTAGTCAGTAGACAGGAGGCCCACCCACCTTTCGCTGTACGGGTTGAACATGTCGTACGCCTTCCCTGGCAGGGAGGGGAGCTAATCTGCCTGGTTGTTGTGAGGGAGGAGGACGGATGGCTGCGAGCTTGCAACGGTACAACGACGGCAGTGGGGCGCCGCCGAGGCTTCGGCCACAGCAGTCGCTCTGGGCGCTGGGCAAGCTGCCGATGAACGCCGAAACGGAGTGGACTTTGGACGAGAAGTTCCGCCGGGTGAAGGAGGCGGGCTTTGAGGCCGTGGAGTGCTGGCTCACCGAAAAGAACGAGCGAGAGGTAGCGGATGCGCTGCGCCGCCACGACCTGCGGATGGTGCTGGGACACCGGCCCTTTAACACGGACCAGATCGACGAGACCCTCGACAGGGCGGTCCGGTTCGGCGCGGACTTCGTCTTCGCGCAGCCCGCAGACGCCTTCACCACCCTGCACGAGGTGGTGCGGCTGGTCGAGCACGGCATGAGCCAGGCCGCCGCCCGCGGCATCCCCTTCTTTGTGGAGGTCCACCGGAACAACTTCACGGAGACCATTCCACAGACGCTGCAGCTCATCGACCGCGTGCCGGACATCCGCTTCACCGCGGACCTCTCCCACTTCGTGGTGGTGGGGGAGTTCTACGGCTGGGAGGAGGAGCGTGCCGCGGACCGCATGGAGGCCATCCTGGAGCGCACCTCCCACCTCCACGGCCGCATCTCGAACGGGGAGGCGGTGCAGGTGGACGTGGGCGACGGCAGCGGGGCCACCGCGCAGTTCTTTGTGCGCCTCTGGTCCATCGCCATCAGTCACTGGCTGGCCGGCGCCGGCCCGGGAGACGTCCTGCCCTTCACGAGCGAGCTGGGCCCGCCGCGGTACGCCATCACTCTCCCGGACGGACGTGAGTTCAGCGATAGATGGGAGCAGAGCCTGGTGATGAAGCGGCTGGCGGAGCAGGCTTGGCAGCTCGCCGGGGGCCCCGTCGGGTGAGTAGTCAGTCATCAGTCGGCGGTCGTCAGTCGGCAACCGGCGGCAATGAGGAGGTGGAGTGCCTCAAACGGGACCTCCGGCGCCTCCGCTGCGCGCAGAAGCGGCTGATGGAGATAGCGCAGGCGGTAAACGCGGGGGCGCATCTCCGCACCGTCCTGCGGATGGTTCGCGACTCCCTGGTGCAGGACGCCGGCTTCGATCGCGTCGGCATCTGGCTCTACGACGAAGAGGCCGGCGGTATGCGCGGCACGTGGGGCACGGGCCGCGAAGGTGAGCCGGTAGACGAGACCAATCTCTTCTTCCCCATGGAGCAGGAGTCGAGCCATCCGCTCCAGCGAGTCATGCGCGGTGAGCTGCGCTACTACCTTTCCCACGCCTACGAGCAGGACCACAAGCTGGCCGTTGGCCAGGACATGTCCGGCGTGCGCCACCACGCGAGCGTTGGGCTGATCACGGAGAACCGGATCGTCGGAATGCTCTTTGTGGACAGCCTCCTGTCGGGTCGGGAGCTCACCGACCAGGATATGGAGAACGTGCTGCCATTCTGCGAGCAGGCCGCGGTCGCCATCGAGAGCGCGCGTCTGCGGCAGGAGGAGGAGCGCAAGGCGGTGCGGCTGGCCAACGCCGTTCGCGAAACGAACCACCGGGTCAAGAATAGCCTCCAGGTAGTAGCCGCCCTGCTGGACATGCACCTGATCGAGGGACGCGAGGGCATAAACCGCGCGGAGCTTCGGCGCCTGGTGTCACAGATCCGGGCCATCGCCGCCGTCCACGACTTCCTGAGCCACGAGAGCCAGGATCTGTCGGTGAACGCGCGCGCATTCCTGGAGAAGCTCGTGACGACCATCTCCATCGGCCCCATGCCGGAGTGCACGCTCGAGTGCGATGAGATGATACTGCCAGTGCGGCAAAGCACGGCGCTCGCGCTCATCACCAACGAGCTGGTAAGCAATGCGGGCAAGCACGGCGCAACGAAGGTCACGGTGCGCCTGGGGACCCACCGCGGCAAGCGCTACCTGGAGGTGGAGGACAACGGACCGGGCTTCCCGCCGGATTTCGATCCGCAGGCGCACGCCCACCTCGGCCTGGAGATGGTACTGACGCTGGCGCATTGGGACATGCAGGGCACGATCGCGTTCTCGTCTCGGCCAGAAGGCGGGGGCCTGGTCCGCATCGTATTCCCCGGACGGTAGACCCTCTGTCTGTGGGTTTGCGATATAATGATTGCTATGCAGCGCTGATTCCGGGCTTCTGGCCCGGCGGCTAAAGCCGCGGCACCAAAAACACGAAGTCCGCCTTCGCGGACTCCGGAACTGCCAAACGATCAGCCGGATGCACCGCGAAGGACGAATGTAATGCGGATTCGGACGTGGGCAGTACTCCTCACACTGTTGTGCGGGGGCTCCGCCGGCGCGCAGACGGGGAAGCAGGTCAGCTTCTTTAAGCAGATCAAGCCCATCCTCCAGACCCGCTGCCAGGGCTGCCACCAGCCAGCCAGCCAGGGCGGCAAGCTCATCCTCACCACCTACGAAGCCTTCAAAGCGGGCGGATCCAGCGGACCGGGGTTCAAACCCGGGCGGCCGGACGACAGCCTGGTAGTGCGGCTCATTACGCCGCCTAACGCCTCCATGCCCAAGAACGGGACCCCACTCTCCACCGCCGAGGTGGAGCTCTTCCGGCGCTGGATAGCGGAAGGGGCGAAAGACGATACGCCTGCCGTTAAGGACCCGATAGACCAGCAGCACCCGCCCGTCTACCAGAAGCCGCCCGTGATCTCCGCGCTGGCCTACTCGCCGGACGGCAAGACCCTGGCCGTCTCCGGCTACCGCGAGGTGCTGCTGCACCACGCGGATGGTTCCGGCCTGGTTGCGCGCCTGGTGGGCAGGTCCGCCAGAATCGAGTCGCTCGCCTACTCGCCGGACGGCAAGCTGCTCGCCGCGGTGGGCGGCACGCCCGCGAAGCTGGGCGAGGTGCAGTTCTGGAACACGGAAACGAACGCGCCGGTCAACGCCGCCGTCCTGAGCTATGACGAGCTGTACGGGGGCTCCTTCTCGCCCGACGGCACCAAGCTGGCCATGGGCGGCGCGGACAACGCGGTGCGGATCGTCTCCGTTCCGGACGCCAAGGTCCTGGTGAAGTTCGACAACCACAGCGACTGGGTGCTTGCCACCACCTGGACCATGCCGGACGTCCCCAAGATCTCCGCCGAAGTGGCCAAGTACAAAGGCAACACCAACCGGCCCATTGTGCCCGAGGAGACGCCGCACGTGCTATCGACCGGGCGCGACAGGGCGGTCAAGCTCATCGTGGCAAAGTCCGGCTCGTTCGTGGACGACATCAACACGTTCACATCTCCCTACCGCGCCATGGCGCACCGCCCGAACGCGGACCAGGTGCTGGTGGCGGGGGACGACGGCGTTCCGCGCCTGTACCAGGTGTTCCGCACCAAGCCCCGCACCATGAACCAGGAGGATCAGAGCCTCATCCGCGCGTATGAGAAGCAAGAGGGCCAGTTAAACGCTGTCGCCTTCACCGCCGACGGGTCCCGGCTCGCCGTGGCCGGTGAGGGCGACGAGATCCATATCTACGGCACAGACGACGGCAAGCGGCTCGCTACGCTGAAGAGCCCGTCGCCCGTTACTTACGCCATCGCCTTCCGTCCGGACGGCAAGGAGCTGGCCGCGGGCGGGTTCGACGGCAGGGTTAGGATCTACAACGCCGAGACCGGCGAGCTGGTAAAGGAGTTCGTCCCGGTCCCGCTCGCAACCAAGACGCTGGCACGGACCAGGTGACAGGTTACAGGGAACAGGGGTGGATCGGGCCCGAAGAGAACCGATGTAGGCAGAAAGTAGCAACAAGGGACAGGGGCCGGCCGTCTTACATGAAAAGACCACTCAGGACAGCGCCGTTTACGGGGGTTAGCCGCATGAGGGTTCCACGCAATCCGCTTCTCTGCGCAGTAATGCTCGCGTGCGCCGCGCCGTTATGGGCGGCCCACAAGCCGCCATCCGCCAGGCCGGGCGCGCGGTTCGTGGAGCTGAAGGCGCTCCCGGCCACGCTGGAGTTGGATAACGCCCGCGACGCGCGCAGAGTGATCGTCTCGGCCAGGACCCCGGATGGGTTCTGGATGGACGTAACGGAGAACGCCAGCTTCCGCCCGGCGGCCCCGCTGGTCACGCGCGACGCGGATGGCCTCTTCCATCCGGCGCGCGCCGGCACAACCGCCCTCACCATCACCGCGCAGGGCCTTACCACGCGCGTGCCCGTTCATGTGAAGAGCGTCGCCTCCCCGCCGGTCAGCTTCGTGCGGGAAGTGATGCCCATCCTCTCCCGTACCGGCTGCAACGCCGGCACCTGCCACGGCTCCGCAAAGGGCAAGAACGGGTTCAAGCTCTCGCTCCGGGGCTACGATGCCGAGTACGACTACCACGCCCTGGTGGACGACCTGGCCGGCCGGAGGTTCAACCGCGCCCAGCCATCCGAGAGTCTCATGCTCCTGAAGCCTACGCAGGGCGCGGCGCATCAGGGCGGCCTCGTCTTTGAGCCGGGCTCCCGCTACTACTCCATGCTGTACCGCTGGATTGCGGAGGGGGTGCGGTCGGACGTGCCGAAGGTCGCGCGCGCCAACCGGCTGGAGGTGCTGCCGGACGCACCGAAGATGGTGCTGCCGGGTCAGAAGCAGCAGCTCATCGTCCTGGCGCACTATCCGGACGGCACCGTGCGCGACGTGACGCGCGACGCGGTCTTCAGCACTACCATGAAGGAGGTCGCCACTGTCACGCCGGACGGCATGGTGGAAGCGGCGCGCCGCGGCGAGTCGGCCATCCTGGTGCGGTACGAGGGCAACTACGCCGCGGACGGCATTACCGTGCTGGGGGACCGCACGGGCTACGCCTGGAAGCCGCAGCCGGAGTACAACTACATCGACAGGCTGGTGGATGCCAAGCTGCGGAAGATCAAGGCGCTGCCCTCCGGCCTCTGTACGGACGCCGAGTTCGTTCGGCGCGTCTACCTGGACATCGCCGGCATGCCACCCACGCCGGAGCAGGTACGGGCGTTCCTGGCCGACACCACCCCCACACGCGAGAAGCGCGCCAAGCTGGTGGACCGGCTGCTGGATAGCCCCGACTACGCCAACAACTGGACCAACAAGTGGGCAGACCTCCTGGACTGCAATCGCAAGTACCTGGGAGACCGCGGGGTCTGGAAGTTCCGCAACTGGATCTACGATCAGGTCGCCACCAACCGGCCGTACAACCAGTTTGTGCGGGACATCGTCACCGCGGAGGGGAGCACCTACGAGCACCCGGCCGCCAGCTACTATCGGGTGATCCGGGACCCAAACATCGCCACGGAGAACGTCACGCAGCTCTTTCTGGGCATCCGGTTCAACTGCAACAAGTGCCACGACCACCCGTTCGAGCGCTGGACGCAGACCCAGTACTACCACTTCGCCGCGAACTTCGCGCGCGTGACCTATAAGCCGGGGCTCACCGAAGGGGACGAGGACGTCTTCGAGCAGCGCTCCGGCGAGGTTATCAACCCGCGCACCAACACGGTCGCGACCGCGGACTTCCCGTACACCTTCCAGGCGAAGCTGCCGCATGAAACGGACCGGCGCGCGGCTCTGGCGGACTGGCTGACGGCGCCGGAGAACTCCTACTTCGCCAAGTCCATGGCCAACCGCGTGTGGAGCTACTTCTTAGGCAAGGGCATCATCGACCCGGTCGACGACATCCGCGCCGGCAATCCGCCCTCCAATCCGGAGTTGCTGGATGCGCTGACGCAGGACTTCATCCATGGCGGGTTCGACGTGAAGCGCCTGATCCGGACCATCTGTGACTCGCGCGTGTACCAGTCGAGTATCCGGCCCAACAAATGGAACTCGGACGACACCGCCAACTTCTCCCACGCCATCCCGCGCCGGCTGACCGCGGAGCAGCTCGCCGATGCCATCAACCGGGCGACCGGCACCGTCCAGCGGTATCCGGGGGTGCCGGTAGGGTACCGCGCGTGCCAGCTTCCGGACTCCAGTGTGGCGGCGGGCGGCTTCCTCGATCTCTTCGGCCGGCCGCCGAGGCAGTCGCCGTGTGAGTGCGAGAGGAGCAGTACCGTGAGCCTGGGACAGGCGCTGAGCCTTATCAACAGCCCGGTCACAAACGATACGGTTAGCGACCCGGATGGCCGCGTGGCCCGGCTCCTGAAGACTCACCCGGACGATCGCAAGATCGTGGAGGAGCTATACCTGGCAGCCTGGTGCCGCCCACCGAGCGAGACAGAGGTGAAGAAGACGCTGCCGTTCCTCCAGGTCTCGGATGGGCGCGTAAAGGACGTGCTGAACGCCCGGGCGGACAAGGGCGATATCGACATAACGCCCGCGGAGGCGCGGACGCAGCTTAAGACAGAGGCGGCCCAGGACCTGCTGTGGGGCCTGCTGAACAGCCCGGCGTTCTTGTTTAATAGGTGATAGGAGAAGCCATGCTATCCATACCTGGCAATAAGGTGCGGGACTGCGACGGGATCACCCGGCGCGAGTTCATGCGAATCGGCGGCGCGGCGATGTTCGGCCTCAGCCTGCCGGAGTTCCTGGCGCTGGAGGCGCATGCCAAGACGCTGCCGGCGGCGAAACAGGCGGGCGTTGTCGGGTTCGGGCAGGCGAAGCACGTCATCCTCCTGTTCCTCCAGGGCGGTCCCAGCCACATCGACACCTGGGACCCCAAGCCGGACGCGCCGGAGAACGTGCGCGGGCTGTTCAAGCCCATCAAGACCAGCGTGCCGGGCATCTGGCTCTCCGAGACCATGCCCAAGCTCGCGCAGCAGATGGACAAGGCCACGTTGATCCGCTCGGTGAGCTACACCCCAAACGGGCTCTTCAACCATACGGCCGCCATGTACCAGATGCTGACCGGCGAGCAGGCGGACAAGGTATCTCCCTCGGGCCAGCTCGAACCGCCGGCCCCCAACGACTATCCCAACTGCGGCAGCCACATCGCCAAGCTCAAGCCGCCGGACGTGCCGATGCTGCCCTTCGTCATGATGCCGCGCCCGCTCCAGGAGAGTAACGTCATCGGGAAGGCCGGCACGGCCGGCTTCCTGGGCAAGGCGTACGATCCGTACTACGCCTATCCGCCAGGCGACGACACCGACCAGACGAAGATGGACAAGCTCCGCATCGACGACCTCTCGATGCGGGCGGAGATCTCCAAGATCCGCATGCAGCGCCGGGCCAGCCTCCGCAAGGTGCTGGAGGAGGGGATGCCGGACCTGGAGCAGGCGGTGAAGCCGTACGCGCTGGACGAATACTACGGCAAAGCGTTCGACCTGGTGCTCTCGGGCAAGGCGCGCGCCGCCTTCGATCTCACGAAAGAGCCGGCGGCCGTCCGGGACCTCTATGGCCGCCACACCTTCGGACAGGCCGCCCTCACGGCCCGCAGGCTCATCGAAGCCGGCACCCGGTTTGTTCAGGTGAACTGGCCGTCCGTCGCCAACGGCGACCCGAACACCACCGCGTGGGACACCCATGCGGCCAACTTCGGGCCGCTCAAGAACCTTCACTGCCCGAAACTGGACAGCGCCCTGGCCGCGCTGCTGCAGGACCTGGACCAGCGCGGCATGCTCAAGGAGACGCTGGTGGTCGCCATCGGCGAATTCGGACGCTCTCCGCGACTGGGCGTCAGCACGTCCGGCAACGGCAACGCGCCCGATGGCCGGGACCACTGGCCCTACTGCTATACGGCCCTCATCGCCGGGGCGGGGATCAAGCGTGGGGCGGTGTACGGCAAGTCGGACGCGACGGCATCCTCGCCGGTCGAGAACCCGGTGCACCCGATGGAGATCCTGGCGACGGTGTACCACTCCCTGGGCATCTCGCCGGACACCATCATCTACAACAACCTCAACCAGCCGCGCGAGCTGGTCAAGGCCAAGCCGGTGATAGGACTGTACGGGTAGGAGGATTCACCGCAGAGGACGCAGAGGACACAGAGAGCGCCAGATCGTTGGGCCCGCCTCCTCTCCGCACCGGGGTTTAGGCCGGTGCTTTGGAGTGCGGGAGCTTGTTCCCGCTTTCGCCGTCTTGTTCTCGGGAACGATGCAAAGAAAGCCCCTCCGCACCGGGGTTTCAGCCCGGTGCGACATACGGGTGCGCAGGTTTCCTCAACAGCCTTTCTCGGCGCTCTCTGCGTGCTCTGTGGTGAAAGCGCTTTCCCTCTGCGGTTCCGTTTGCCATCGTCCTCGCGGTTCCGATATAATGGACGCGTGGTGTACCCATTTGAAGGCGCTCGCGCGGTCCTGTTCGACCTCGACGGCACGCTCGTCGAGACCCACATCGACTTCTCCTTGATGCGCCGTGAAACCGCCGCCCTGATACAGAGCTTTGGCGTGCCGGTGGAGAGCGTCGAGGGGCTGGACATCCTCACCTCCGTAGAGGCGGCGCGGCTCGTTCTGACACGGACAGGCGACTCGGCCGCGGCCGACCGGCTCCGGAGGCTCGCTTTCGAGCGGCTCCAGGAGATAGAGGTCACCCACTGCGCGAATCCCGTGGAAATAGCGGGAGCACGAGAGCTGCTGGCGCGGCTCAAGGCGAACGGAGTCGCCGTTGGGGTGGTCACCCGCAACTGCCGCGCCGTCTCCGAGCCGCTGCTCCACAACGCGGGGCTGACGTACGATGTGCTCCTCACGCGCGACGACGTGCCGCGCACGAAGCCTGATCCCTCCCACCTGCATGCCGTGCTCCATGCCTTCGAAGTGAACCCCTCTGAGGACCCCACCGTGATGGTGGGAGACCACTGGATGGACGTGAGGGCCGGGCGCGAGGCGGGAATGCGCACGGTCGGCATTCTCCTTGGCCGCGCCCGGGACTTCTATGCGACTGCCTTGCCGGACCTCCTGGTGGAGCGGCTGGCCGACCTCCTTGCGTATGTAGACGTGGAGGCTTGCGCCGCGCACGCACCTATCGCCGCCCCCGCCGGATGAAGCTTTCCATTGTCATTGTGAACTGGAACACGTGCGCCTATTTGGTGGGGGCATTGAGGTCGATCTACGAGTCGCATCCGCCGTTCCCGTTCGAGACGATCGTGGTGGACAACGCGTCGACCGATGGAAGTGCGGAGACGGTCGCTTCTGAATTCCCGCAGGTTCGGCTTATCGCGAACCAGGAGAACGTGGGGTACGCGCGCGGCAACAACCAGGGAATGGAGGTGAGCACGGGCGACTACGTGCTGCTGCTCAACCCCGACGTCGTGCTTCCGCCGGGCGGCCTGGAGCGGGCGCTGGAGATCCTGGAGTCGCGGCCGGACGTGGGGGTGCTGGGAGTGAAGCTGGTGAGCCCCGATGGGCGGGTCCAGCGCTCCGTTCGAGGCTTTCCTTATCCTCTCACAGTCTTCTTCGAGGGCTCGGGCCTCGCCAAGCTGTTTCCCGCCAGCCGCGCCGTCAATGCCTACCGCATGAGCTGGTTCAACTACGACCGGGAGGCCGAGGTGGACCAGCCGATGGGTACGTTCCTCCTGATTCGGCGCAAGACGCTGGAGGACGTGGGGCTGATGGATGAGCGGTTTCCCATCTTCTTCAACGACGTAGACTGGTGCTACCGAGCCAAGCGGCGCGGGTGGAAGGTACTCTATTCGCCGGATGTGGCCGTGACGCACTATGGAGGCGGAAGCACGCGGCAGGTGCGCGGGCGCATGGCGTGGGAATCGCGGAACAGCCTCCTGCGATTCTTCCGGAAGCACTACTCGTCCGTCCAGTACCTGCCCGTCTATGTGTTGGCGGTCATGACGTCCTGGGTCTGGGCGGTAGTCTTTGCCCGCGCCTGGCGGGATTTTGCCTCGAGGTGAGAGGTGATGGGTGATAGGTGATCGCCGGAATCCGGACTCACCTCTCACCTCTCACCCCTCACCTCTCACCTATCCATGGACCTTACTATCATCATCCTCAACTGGAACACCAGGCAGGACCTGCGGCTGTGCCTGAGCTCCATCCAGGCGCATCCCTGCAGCACGTCCATGGAGGTGATCGTCGCGGATAATGCGTCGGAGGACGGCAGCCGGGAGTTGGTGACGAATGAGTTCCCCTGGGCGCGGCTGGTGGCGCACCGCACCAACCTGGGGTTCTGCGCGGGGAACAACCGCGCCGTTCCGGAGCATCCCGGCCGGTATGTACTCTTTCTGAACCCGGATACCAAGGTCACGGAGTGCGCGCTGGACCTGCTGGTGAAGTTCGCGGACGAAAACCCGGATGTCGGGATAGTAGGGCCCAAGCTGCTCAATCGCGATGGGAGCCTCCAGTACTCCTGCCGCACCTTTCCTAACCTCGGGGCTGGCTTCTTCCGCAACACCCCCCTGGGCAGGCTCTTTCCCAAGAACCGATTCACCCAGGACTACCTGATGAGCGACTGGGACCACGCCTCTGTCCGGGACGTGGATTGGGTGTCGGGGGCGGCATTCCTCATCCGGAGGGAGGTTCTGGAGCAGACCGGCGGGTTCGACGAGGGGTTCTTCATGTACTGCGAGGACGTGGACCTCTGCTACCGGGCGCATGAGCTGGGGTGGCGCGTGGTTTACTATCCGGACGCGGTTATCTACCACCTGATCGGGCGCAGCAGCGACCAGGTGCCGACGCGCGCCACCTTCTACTTCCACACCTCCATGTACCGCTTCTACAAGAAGCACTATGCCAGGAACACATCGCTGTTGCTGCGGCCGCTGATCATCCCCGGCCTGGCTGCCAGGGCGTCCGGGCAGCTCCTCCGCTACAAGGTCAAGAACGTCAAGCGCCGCCTGGCCGCTCGGAAGCGGAGTTGAGCCGCCGGCGCCCCCCGGCCCCCGACCCCCGGCCCGGGACAGGACAGGTACGTCCTGCGCGGCGGGTGCCCTCACCCCCCGTCGGCCTGCGCTCGCTCGGCCGCCGCATCTCCCAAGAACAGGAGAGGGGGGGCAGGTCCGGCGGGAGGGCGGGGTCGTTGGACATCGCCACGGCGGCGGTGTGCGGGGCGGCGGTGGGAGTTGCGGGGATCTGGGCCGGGATGCTCGGCGACCGCTTCTCCAGCGTCATCGGCTTCAGCCCGGCGCAGCTCCTGAGCGGGCCGGCGGCGCTGGCGCTGGCGGGGATCGCGCTTGCGCTGGCGCTCTGGAACCGCGTGGTGCCCCGGCGGCTCTCCGTTGCAGCCGCCGCATTCGGCCTGCTCTTTCTCTGGAGCCTGGTCTCTCAAGCTCGCTCTCACTATCACTACGCGAGCTTCGCTACGTTTGCCATATTGAGTGGGGCGCTGGCGCTCGGCGCGTCAGTGCGGTGGACGTGCACGGACCGCCGGATGCTGACCGTATTCGTCGCCATGCTGGTGGTCGCAGGCGGGCTAGTGGCGGCGATGGGAGTGAGCGAGTACCTCCAGGAGGCCCGGGGCGGCAATCCCACCTGGCGGGTCTTCGTGAACTTCGTCTCCCCCAACTTCCTGGCGGGTTATCTGGCCATGGTGCTCCCGGTGTCTGCAGCGCTGTTCCTGGCGGCGCGAGACAGGGGAGTGACGGCGCTCTCCGGACTTGCCCTCCTGCTGGACGGCGCGTGCCTGATGGTGACCGGCTCGCGCGAGGCGATGGGGGCTGTCGCGGTAGGGCTGCTCGTGTTTGCAGTTCTGGCCGTCCGGGCGGGGGCGCTACGAGGGGCGTCGCGCGGCCGTGCGCTGGCGCTGCTGGGTATCGGCGTGGCCGCTATTCTGATCGGCGCCCGCCCTGTGCTCCACAGGCTAACGGTGGCGGGCACCGAGTCCTACTCCATGAAGTTCCGGCTACTGACCTGGGCGGGCGCCCTGAGAATGGCCGAGGCGAATCCCGTGCTTGGGACCGGTATCGGGACCTTTGACACGGCGTACGGTCCCTACGCCGCCGCGGCGTTTACTCAGCACGCGCACAGCAGCTACCTGCAGCTTGCCGCGGAGACCGGCGTGGTAGGCGCCCTATGTCTGTTGGCAGGCATGGGCGCGGTGCTGGTAGCGGGAGTCCGTGTACGGCGAGAACCGAATCCGCCGGAAGCAGAGACAGATCCATCGCCTGAGCCGGCACTGCTCGTCGCGGGACTGGTCGCGGCCGTGGTTGGGGCCGCGCTGCGCAACCTGTTCGACTCGGACCTGTACGTCCCGGCCAACGCGCTCACGTTCGCGTACATCGTCGGGCTGATCCTGGCCGTGGCCTCCTGGTCCCGAATGGCCGAGGAACACCCGGCCTTCCCCAGGAGCCTAACGTGCAAGTACGCTCTGCTAGCCGCGGCGGTGCTGGTGCTGTATGGGGGGGCGCAGACGTTCGAGCGCATCGCGGAGATGGGCGCCGAAAGCGCGCTGCGAGCGGGCGATGCACAGGCGGCGATCTCCAACCTGCAGAGCGCGTCCGTTGCTGACCCCGAAGACCCCGAACCCCTCCTGGAATTGGCGGTAGTCTACGACTCGACGGGCCGGCCCGCGCCGGCGGAGGAGGCGATACGACGCGCCATCCGGGATGCGCCAATCGGCAAGACCTACTACCGGCTGGGCAAGCTGCTGGTCAAGCAGGGGCGCTTGCCGGAGGCGATACAAGCGTTCGAGCGCGCGCGCCAGATTGAGCCGCACAACCTGCAGACGCTACTCGCACTCGCGGACGCGTACCAGAAGGAGGGGAGGAGCGCGGACGCCGTGGAGGTATATCGTGCCATGGTGGCGCTCTATGCCAGTCCGTACGGCAAGGTGCGGGCGCTGCCGGAGCTCGTTACGTGGGAGTTCGGGACCGCCTACCTGGGGCTCGCGGACGCCGCTATCGCGCAGCATGATGCGGCCGACGCTCTTGCAGACCTGCAGCAGGCCGCAACGGTATTCGACGAATTCTGGCGCTCCAGGAATCTGCAGATCGTACACGTTCAGGTGCGCCCGGACGTGCTAAAGTCTGTGGCGGATCAGTACGACCGGACGCTGGAGGAGTGGCCACAGCTTCTGCGCCAGCAGGGCCGTGCCGCCGAGGCGGACGCCCTGGACGCCCGCCGCACCAGGCTGCACGAGGAGATGCAGAAGGAGTTTCAGAACCCGCCGCAGCCCTAGAGGTATCCCAGGTCTTCCAGACGGCGGGCGATTTCCGCCTCCTCGTCCGGCGTGTAGACGGAATCGGCGGAGGTGACGGGGAGGGCGGTCCGTCCCATTCCGGGCGGCGGCTCGATGGCGAATGCGCGGAGGATGGTGGGCGCGATGTCATAGATGGACATGCCAAGGCGGCGAACGCCACCTCCGCCTCGCACATCCGAGTGTGCCTCACCCTGCAGAGACGGGCCGGGACGGCGCCCGGCCCCTACAGCCGGTCCGGGTCCAGTCGTTGCCATAATAGCGATGCCGTACTGAGCGTGGTTGGCGTCGTCCGGGCCGGTGTCGTTCTCGTGGATCCAGACGGCGCCGTGGCCCACGCTGCCCACCGACCGCCAGTTCAGGTCCCCGAAGTAGACGATGAGGTCCGGCGGCACGTTATTGCACGCCTTGTATGTCTCCTCCGGCCGGTACACCTTCGTGCCGATGGGCCGGCCATGCTCGTCCCCGAGCGCCTCCAGCTTCGCGGTGAGCTCCTGCTTCAGCGACTCAACCTCGGCCGGATCGACGGTTCCCTGCGGCTCCCGCCCGCGCACGTTGAGGAAGAGTCGACCGTAGTAGCCACCGTCGCCCCAGGCCCTGGTGCGCTCCCAGTCCACAAGGGCGGGGGAGAACTTCGTGACCCCCTGCGGCGGCTCCTTGAGGGCGAGATAGCCCTCGCGCATCAGCCACTCGTTGAAGCAGATGCCGCCGTCCATCCGCTTGGCCCCGTGGTCCGAGACCACCAGCACCAGCGTGTCCGGCGGCAGGATGGCGACCAGTTCGCCTACTTCCGAATCCAGTGCGACGTAGTAGTCGTGTATCGCGTGCTCGTACGGGTTGCCGGGCGTGTAGAGCGGGTGGGCGGGGTCGAAGTAGCGCCAGAAGCCATGATGGATGCGGTCCGGTCCCATTTCTACCATCACGAAGAGGTCCCACGGCTTGTTGAGCAAGAGGTGGCCGGCGAGCTGGAAGCGCTTCTCCGTCATGTCGTAGATCTGCTCCAGCAGCAGGTCCTTGTTCTCCGTCCGGAACTCCCGCACATCGATGATATACTCGCCGATGGTGTGGCGGATCTCGTCCTTTAGCTCCGGAGGGTAGGTGTACTCGCTCTCCGTGTCCGGCGCCAGGAAATCGCAGACCATCAGGCCGTTCACCGGGCGGGGCGGGTAGGTGAGCGGAATGCCGAGCAGGATGCACTGCTTGCCGTGGCGCGCCAGCACGTCCCAGACCGTCTCCTCGCGCACCATCCGGCTGCTGGCGAAGCTAAGGCCCTCATAGGAGTGGTCGTTCCGGTTCCGGAAGCCGTAGATGCCGAGGGTGCCGGGGTCGCGGCCCGTCATCATGCACATCCAGGCGGGGACGGTGATGGGCGGAATGGTGCTTTCCAGCGGGCCGCTGATGCCGGCGCTCATCAGCCGGCTGAGGTTAGGCAGGTCGGCGCGCCACCGGTCCAGCACAAGTTCGGGCGGCGCGCAGTCCAGGCCGATGATGCAGACTCTGGTGGCCATACTTCCAGTTTACCGCTTCGAAGTCGGGCGGCCACGCTGGGCCGCCCCTACGGTGGATAACCGAACACCGCCCTTTGTAGGGGCGGCCCTGCGTGGCCGCCCGCGCCGGTTCCTTACCGCTGCTCGCCTTCGTAGTAGACCCAGCGGGCGGAGGTGCGGAACACGACGAGCGTGGCGACCAGTGTGATGATGAACAGGACCCACGCCATGGCACACGCGTAGCCCATGCGGAAGTAGTTGAACGCGTTCTGGTAGAGGTAGAGCGCGTAGAAGAGCGTGGAGTTGGCCGGCCCGCCGGGTGGGGATGTCATCAGGAACGTTTGCGTGAAGTACTGGAAGGTGCCGATGACGCTCAGTATCAGGTTGAAGAAGATGACCGGCGAGATGGCCGGGAGGGTGATATGCCAGGTCTTGCGCCAGGAGCTGGCGCCATCCAAGTCCGCCGCCTCATACAGGTGGGCCGGCACCCCCTGGAGCGCGGCCAGGTAGATGACCACGCCGCCGCCCACCGTCCAGAGGTCCATCAGGATGAAGGCCGGCTTGGCCCACAGAGGGCTGCTCAGCCACTCCGACCGGGGCAGGTGGAGCGTATTTAGAGTCGCGTTGATCAGGCCGTACTGCGGGTTCAGGAGCCAGAGCCAGAGCACCGAGGAGGCCACGGTGGGAACGACGGATGGCAGATAGTAGATGGTCCGGAACCAGGCCATCCCGCGCACCTTCTGGTTCAGGAGCAGGGCGACGCCCACCGAGAAGACCACGGCGATGGGCAGCTCGAGGAACATGAACGCCGTGTTGACCAGGGAGGGAAGGAAGTAGTCGTGGTCCGTAAACAGCTCCACGTAGTTCCGGATCCCTACCCAGCGGGGGGGTGTCAGCACCCCGTACTGACAGAAGCTGTAGTAGAGAGACGCGATGATGGGGTAGAGCGTGAAGATCAGGAATCCCAGCGCCCAGGGAGATATGAAGCCGAGGCCGGTGCGCAGGTCCCGCCGCGAGCGGGCTCTTTGCCACTCCCGGTATGGTTTCACGCTCAACGGTACCTGTCCAGCTCCCGCTGGACGCGGACCCGCACGTCGCGCAGGGCTCGCTCCGGCGTCTTGCTCCCGTCCAGCACGTAGTCTTGCGCATTCTGCAGCTCCGCATTGTACAGGTTGGCTACGGGCAGGGCCGGGAAGCTGCCGGCATTGGGGCTGTCGGCCAGGTCCAGGAACTTGCTGTACTGGACTTTGTAGGGAGCCCCGGTGCGGAGCCGCGGCGAATGGAGCGCGCTGCGCGTATTCGGCACGTTGTTCATCATGGACGCGAAGTAGATCTGCGCCTCATCGCTCTGCATCCAGACCATCAGGTCCCACGCCTCTTTGGGGTGCTTGCTGTCCTTCGGGATGCAGAAGACGTTCCCGCCGAGCCAGGTAGAGCGAGCGCGGTCCGGCCGGTCCGCCGGCGGCGGGATCGGGCCCACACCGTACTGCAGCCCGGCCGCGTACTTCTTCACCCAGTAGGGTGTCCACTCGCCGTCCCACTTCATGGCAATTTTCCCGACGAAGAACGGGTTGTTGGCGCTCTGCTGCGCCCCAAACCCGGACGAAAAGGCGTTGACCTTTTCGTAGCCGCCCAGCCTCTCCACCAATGATTTGTACCAGGCGAGCGCCCTTACGTTGTTGGGATCGTCCGCGGTTATCCGGCCCGTCCGCTCATCATACAGGCTGCCGCCGAACACCTGGAAGATATCCGGCAGCACCGTGAGGGGCTGGAGACCGAGCTGCGTGATGTTGCCACCTGCGTCCCTCCGGGTCAGTTTGACCGCGTCGTCCGACATCTCCTTTATGGTTTGCGGTGGCAGGTCCGGGTTGATGCCGGCGCTCCGGAACGACTTCCGGTTCCAGATGAAGGCAAGGTCGTCGATGAGGAACGGCAGCCCATAGAGGCGGCCGTGATAGCGGCACTCGCGGAGGCCGCCCGGGACGAACTGCTCTTCCCGGAGGCCCGCCTGCCGGAACCGGTCGTCCAGGGTGAAGATAGCGCCGTTGGCGGCGAGCGGCCCCAGGAAGAGCGGGTCCGAGAGGGTGAACATGTCCGGGGGCACGCCCGCGACGATGGCGCGTACGGTCTTGGTGTCGTCCGTAACCGCGCCGAGGTTGTCCACGATGATGTTGGGATGCTCCTGGTGGTACCGGCGCAGGACGCGCAGGAAGTTCTGCTCCTCCGGCCCGGTCCACATGGACCAGACGGTGAGGTGGACGGTGTTGCGAGGCTCGGCGGCGTGGTGCGAGCAGCCGGGGAGAACGGTGAAAGTCAGGAGCAGACAACAAGTGAATAGTCGGTTCATCCGCGTGGCAAAGTCGCCTCGATGACCGCGCCCTCGCCGGGGCGGCTGCGGACCTCCACGGCGCCACCAAGCTTCTCGGCGCGGTCCTTCATGGCGTAGAGGCCGAAGCTGGAATCGGCGGCTTCCGGCGCGAAGCCCACCCCGTCATCCTCTACGCAGCAGCGGATAACGCTTCCGTCCGGCCGGACCCGGACGGACACGCGGGTGGCGCGGGCGTGCTTGGCCACGTTCGTAAGAGCTTCCTGAATGATGCGCGTGAGGGCCAGCTCCGTCTGCTCAGGCAGCACCAGGTCGGGGTCCTCCAGCGCCAGGTCCACCGTAATGCCGGTGCGCTCCGCGAAGCGGCTGATGTGGCGGCGCAGCGCCTCGGCCAGGCTGTCTCCCTCATGCTGCCAGGGGCGCAGGTGGAAGGCCAGGTTCCGGCCCTCGTTCCAGGCCGCCCGCAGCGCGGGCACCTCCTCCTTGAGGATCTGCTCCGCCTCCTCAGGTTCCTTACGGATGAGCCTGCTGCATAGCTCCAGGCGCAGGATGGAGGCGACGAGTGCGTGGCCGAGGCTGTCGTGGATCTCGCGGGCGATGCGGGCACGCTCCTCGGAGGCGGCCACCTGCTCGCTCAGGGCCAGGAGCTGCGCGTTCTTGCGCTCTCGCCTGGCGCTCATCTGCCGTGCGAAGTAGCCCACCATCAACAGGAAGAAGAGCCGGGTAGCGAGACGGAGCGGATAGTCCGGAGTGGAGTGGGAGGACCACGTGGCGCACACGTATCCGGCCACGATCAGCGCAACCAGCCCCGAAGTCTCCGCCGGAGTCGCGAAGAGCGACTCGGCGATCATGGTCACGAAGTAGGCCAACCCCAGCTCGCTGGAGAGGCCGCCGGAGACGTACACTCCGGCCGAGATGACCCCGATGTCTACGGTGGTGAAGATCCAGTCCCGGATGCCCGCGTTGGTGCCGAAGCGCCAGCCGCAGTAGGTGCGCAGGGCGGAGTTGACTACGGCCACGGCGAGGATGCCGAAGGCGAGCGGCAGGGGAACGGTGATCCAGCCGTAGGCGTGGGCGAGCGGGATGAAGACGGCGACGAAGATCAGGCAGATCCAGAGCAGACGGTTGATGCGCCACTGCTCGGGCAGGGGCTCTTTCACCGGCGCCGCCGCACTCATGGACCGCCCTCCGCAAGGTGCACGACCTGGAGCTCGGGCATTCTCCGCTCCATCTCCTCCGCCACGAAGAAGCGGTGGCAGCGATGCGTCGGGCTGTCGATGGTGGAGTAGGAACAGGCGCAGAAGATGACCACCCGCCCGTACGCGCGGATCAGCTCCTCCAGCTCTGGAAATCCGCGCTCCGCGTCCACGTAGCAGGGCGGGCTGATGCGCTTGCCGCAGGAATCCCGGCGCGTGTTGCCCAACGCCTGCACGTGATGGAAGCTCTTGACGCCCGGCTTGCATCGCTCCACGGCGCAGCGGACGCCGCCCCCTGTGTAGTCCGGCGCGAAGGGGCTGTAGGGATGGGACCGGATGTCCACAACGACGGCATCCTCCGGCAGGCTGCCATAGAACTCTTCCGGAGGCAACCGCTTATCCGTCACGGCATCCCGGTATCCGGCGGTGTAGAGGACGTACACCCTAGAGATTCGGATTCACCCTCTGCCACTCGTTGAGCGGCGGGAGCAGGCCGAGCTGGATGATCTCGTCCCGCATAGAGCAGAGGTGGTTGTAGCTGTCCTGGAGCGCCGCCACGTCGTCCGGAGCCCCCTGCGGTACGCGGCCCACGAGGCCGTCCGGCGTCCAGTCCACGTCCGCCGCCATCATCACCTTCGCGTAGGGGCCGTCCTTGAAGTAGGCGCCGCACGGCCAGGGATAGCCGCCGCCCCGGATCCGGCCACGCAGCATCTCCACCGTCTGGTGGGAGGGGGACTGATACGAGGAGCGGCCGCGGAGCTTGATGATCCGCGCGCCGCCGCCCCGGACGCCGTCCTGGATGGCAGTCCACTCGTCCGCGCTGAGGACCTTGCCGTTGACCCTCGCTCCGCCGAGGATGTCGGTGAGATTGACGCCCTGTACCGCAATGGTCCCTTTGAACACGGCCATCTTCTCGCCGTGGCCGCCGTAGGTGGTGCAGCCGGTGACCTCATCCTGCCGCACGCCGAAGTGCTGGGCGAGGCGGGTCTGGAGGCGGGTGCTGTCCAGCGCTGCCAGCGTAGAGACGCGACCGGACCGAAGGCCGCTGTGGACGAGTGTGGTGAGGCCGGTGATGTCCGCGGGGTTGAAGATGATCACCACGAACTCCGTGTTGGGGCAGTGCTGCTTGATGCTCTGTCCGAGCCCCCTGGCGATCTCGCAGTTGCCTCGCAGCAGGTCTTCGCGCGTCATCCCCTCCTTACGCGGCGCGCCTCCGGAGGAGAGGATGTAGGATGCGCCGCGCAGCGCCTCCGCCTCGTCCGCGGTCCAGGTGACGCGCGCGTCCGGGAAGGCGCAGTGGTATATCTCCTCCGCCGCGCCTTCGAGCCCTGCGGCGAAGGGGTCGTACATGGCGATGTGGTTGGCCGTGCCGGTGGACAGCAGGTCCTGCACCATGTTGCTGCCGATGGCGCCTGCCGCGCCCAGCACGGCGACCTTCTTGTCGGTCAGATACATGCCGTTACCCCCAAGTGGGTTTTCAATTTTCTATTTTCGATTTTCAATTCTCAATTCAGTGGAGCGAGCACTCCGGCGGTTCGCCCACCCTGAATCGTACCCCGTAAGGTGGGCTATGGCATGTGGGAGAGCCGCTTGAGACGACTCCATTCCGGGCCGGGCACGCGCCTGGCGTGGCCGTCGGCGAACACCACGGCGCGTGTGCCGTCCGGAGCAGGGGTCGCCTCATAGAACAATACGAACTCCGCGGGAGATTCTATTGTTGCGGCGGACCTCCGAGATGCATATGCATTCGCGTGGTATGGAAGGCCAGAGAGTGGATCCACAAAGATGTCATTGTTCTTCGTATACGGGTGGAGGGCGCTCCTCACCGTCGCCAGGTCCTTCATGGGCGGGAAGTTCTCGTCGTGGTCCTGCTGGTACATCAACGTGGCGAGGCCAATCTGCTTGAGGTTGCTGAGCGAAGATACTTCCCGTGCTCTCAGTCGCGCCTGGGCGAACACGGGGAAGAGGATAGCGGCTGTCATCACCGGGCCGGTCTCGAGCGCCGGACGCTCTTCTGTCGCCTTCGCAAGATCGAATGGAGCGATCTCTTCCAGCCGGCTAACGGAATGGAGGTCTAGCACCACGCGCTCCAGCGGAGTCTCCCTCGTGGGCTTCGGAGCGACCATGTCCAGGACCTGCTCAAAGGTGGGCGGGGCGCCACCACGATCATTGGCGAGAAGCGACATGAGATCCATTGCGACCCGCCGGGTGCGATAGGCAATCAGAAACGTCTTGCCGGCGGCCGAAACTGTCTCGCCTCGCGTGAAGACGGTCTGTACTCCTTCTCCACCGTATGCCCGCGAGATGGCGCCCGTGAAACCGCCGGTCGCGGGCCTGATGGAAGCTATCCGCACCCGCCGCCACGTGCCGTCCAGGTCTCCCAGCTTCGTGGGTGCGCCGGCAGGCCGTTGAAGAAGCTGGCCCACGCTGTCCTGCGGCGCCGTGGATTGGGTGGCCGCAGACGAACGCAGAACAGTCAGCAGGGCGCACAGCGGGATGGTTCTCATCGCAGCGCTCCCGTCCTACTTCGGCCTGGCGGATCCGGCGGGACGCGCCGCTCGCGCAGCATCTCCGGATCGCGTAGCGGCGCCCTTCTGGTTCGCCAGTGCGTCGAGCATCCCGCCTCCGGACCGCGCATCCTCCGCGATCTCCTGATCGAGATCAAAGGGCCGGAGCCCATTGAGCGAAGAGATGGCCCGTATGTTTACGAGCGAAAGCGATACAGCAGATTCCGGGGTCATGCGGAGACCTTCCGATAGCTTGGCAAAATCCGGGGCCTTGCCCCCGCTCTTCTCCGACTCCATTGCCAGTTGCATGAAGTTGACCTGAGGCGCTTTGTACCGATATGCCACCAGGAAGGTGTCCCCGCCCAGGGTGATGGTGCGTCCGGTTGTGTAGTAGACCGGCTCCTTGCCGGCAGCTCCGAACAGAGACATGGCCGCCATTGTGGGTATGGCATCTGAGGCTCCGCCCTTGCCCGCGTCGGACATCATGCCTATCTGCATGAGCTGGCTCATCATGTCGTTACCACTCCCCTGATTGTCCGTCGTGGTGACGGTGAACCGGCGCCAGCTCCCGTTCAGATCCCGCAGCTTGAGTGTCGGGGGAAAGTCCTTTCCGGTGAACAGCGCCTCAAGACCTTCTTGCGCGCGGGCAGGCACCGCAAGAATAACCAACGCGGCGCACAGGATCCAGCTCTTCATCTTGTATCTCCCGGACAACGGTTGTTGCGCTCTGATTCTCCAGTCGCGCAGACTTAACCTTGCGTGTGCTAGTGTCGCTGCGAGTCACCGGCTCCGGCAACCGGAGTGTGATCACGTGCATGCGGTTACCTTCATGGGCGGCCCTGGCGTTTCCTCTACTTTCTGGTGCTCATAAGCGGAGTCAGTCGCGGTCTAGCTGGACGATGCGGTCCATGGAGAGGTAGGTGTCGTCCGAGAGGCGCTCGCGGCGCAGCTCCTGGTCACCCTGGTAGAAGACCCGGTAGGTGACCACGCGGCAGCCCTCGATGCCAGGGCCGCGGACGAACGCGCGGCCGTTGCTGCCGGGCCGGTCCACCACGCGCGTCAGGTGCTGGGGCCGGCTCCGGCTCAGCACCACGCTCTCCAGGGCCACCCTGGACGGCGGCCTCTGTGGAGCGAGCAGCCGCACGTTCAGGGTGTCTCCCTTCGCGGAGGCGCGGATGCGCAGGGGCCAGGGGTAGGGGTTCCGGAACCGGAGGTCGATGCTCGGCTGGGCCACCGCCGCGTCGCGGCCCGGCATGGCGTAGTGTGCTGCGAACACGTGCGAGTGACGCTCCAGGATGGGCAGCCCGGCGAGCAGGGCCGCGTCGTAGAGGGTAGTCGAGGTCTGGCAGACGCCGCCACCATAGGCTCGGACGAGCTCGCCGTCGTAGCTGACCGGGGCCTTTACGTACCCTTCGTCCACGGACCAGGGCTTGACGGTGCGGTTGAAGGAGAAGACCGCGCCCGGCTGGATAGTAGCGCCGTTGAGGGCACGGGCAGCCAGCATGGCGTTGTGCCTCTGGCTGCCCGTGCGTCCTTTGAGACTGGTGGCGAATCCGCTGATCTCCACGTACTCCGGCGGTGTCGCGGCGACGCGGGCAAAGAGCAGTAAGCTGGCGACAGCTAGCCCCAAGAAGGGGAGAAGGGGAGAAGGGGAGAAGGGGAGATGCTTCATCGGACCTCTACTCCCGTCTCAGCGGATTCACCGTGCTGCTCGGGCGCGTACATCGCCTCCACCACGGTGGGCATTGCGCGGTATGCCCCCGGCGTCTGGGCACGGAGGTAGTACTCCAGGACGTGCTGGCCCTTCGGCAGCGTGCGGGCGAAGAGCGCCACGTGGTCGTCCCGCACGTCGATGTTGGACCACCAGTAGGGCCAGGTGCCCTCCACCTCCTCGGACTCCGTGCCGCGCTGAGCCGGCTCGCATCCGGCGGGCAGGGGGTCCTCCACCAGCACGTAGCTCATCTCCTGGGGTACCGTCACGGTGAGGCGAACGCGGATCAGGTCGCCGCCACGGAGCCGGTTATTCGTCTGCTCCGTCTGGAGCGTCCACCCCCTGGCACCGGCCTGGCGCGGGACCACGCGGTCGTACTCTCGCTTCACCGAGAATCCCGGCGGCGCGACCTCGGCCAGGTTGTCGCCGCCGACCACCTGCTTGAGCTGGACGGCGTAGAAGACGTCGCCGCCGCCGGCGGAGCGCTCCAGCGTCACCACGTTCTTGTCCGGCCTCAGCGCGGACCGAGGTACGTGGACGATGAGGTCGCCCTGCTTCTTGCCGCCGGCTTCCAGCGTGACCGTCCGGACGGGCACGCCGTTGACGCGCACGGTAACGGCGCCGCCGGCAGACCCGCTGGGCCGGCCGGCCAGGTAGTCCACCAGCGCGGCGAGGGTCCACGACGTATCCTGGGTCGTGCCCCAGTACGCGCCGGTCCGCTGAAGCATCATCCATCGGAGGATGGGCTCCGCCTCCGCCGCGCGGCCGCACGCCAGCAGCGCGCGCATGGCCACGGAGGTGCCGGTGCTGCTGTCCCAGAAGGTGACGCGGCCGGTGTCCGTCCAGTGCACGGTCGCGCCGTCGCGAATGGCCGCCGCCTCCAGGCGGTCCAGCAGCTTCGCGCTGGTCATGGAAGAGCCGGCCGGTGGCTCGCCGATGAGCTCATTGAGCAGCAGCGCATAGGCAGTGGTCTCCACGCTTCCGCGCGGCAGCTCAATCGCGGAGCGGTGTGCGCGAGCCTCCTCCACTCCGCCCGCGGACGCAATGGCGTAGAGCAGGAAGGCGCGGTCCTCCACGCGGGCGTGGGGCAGGAGCTTGACCGCTGACTCAATGCCCTGGGAGATCACCCGGGGACGCACTTCGTAGCCGCTCTTCTGGGCCTGCGAGAGCCCGTAGAGGACGTAGGCGGTCATCCAGGGATCGTCTTCGTCGTACTGCCACCAGCCCCAGGCGCCGCTCTGATGCTGGTAGCGGTACAGCCGCAGCAGCCCGTCGCGCACCATGCGGGGAAGCTGCGCCGCTTTGGCCGGATCCAGCGCTCCGGACTCCTTGCCCAGGAGCCGCTGCGCCAGCAGGTCCGGCAGGACGCGGCTCATGGTCTGCTCGGTGCAGCCGTACGGATAACCGACCAGGTAGTCGAGTCCCCCAGAAATGGCGCCGGCCAGCGAAGGCGTGATGCGCACCGTGAGCCGAGTCTCGGAAGCGATCGCTTCGGGATCCACGCGGAGCACCTCTGTCTCCGGACGTCCCGCCCGCAGGTCCCCGCTGAAGCCCGAGGTCTTGCTTCTGCCGTGCGGTCGCACGGGCAGCGAGATCTCCACGCCGTCGGTGTACTGCGGTTTGCCCGTTTCTCTGAGAGTCCAGGCCGTCACCGTGATGCGGGCGTTGCCTGCCCCTTCGGCCGTCACGGGCCAGGAGGCGCTGGCGTCCCTGCCGGGATCCACGGTCAGGGCCTGCGTGGAGTCGCCGCTCACGCCGAGGTTCTGCGTGCGGATCCGCACCAGCGCGGTCTGCCTTGCTGCCGTTCCGTTGTGGACGAGCGCCAGGACCCGTGACTGGTCGCGCTGGGTGAGGAACCGGGGCGTGTCCAGCCGGACGAAGAACTCCTTCGTGCAGATCACCTTGTCGATGGACCTTCCCAGCGTCGTGTCCGTTGTGTGGCCGACCGCCGTTGCGCGCCACGTGGTGAGCGTGTCCGGGAGCGTAAAGGCCACCGTAGCGTGCCCGGTAGAGTCGGTCTGGAGAGCGGGCTCCCAGAAGGCGGTGTCGGGGAACCGCTTGCGCGCCTCTATCTTCGGCTCCGTCTTGTCCGCGTCGCCCAGGTACTGCACGGCGAAGGAGTAGCTCGTCTCCACGTCGTGCTGCCGGGTGCCGTAGAACGCGTTGAAGAGCGCTCTGGGATCATCCTCCCGCAGCGCGTAGATGGATTCGTCCACCACGCCGAAGGAGAGCTCACACTCTACCGGCTTGCCATTCTGGTCGGCTGCATAGATGTCGTAGGCGATCCGCTCGCCCGGCTTGAACGGCTCAGCGGGACGGGGGACGGAGGACGGAGGACGGACGGATGACTCCGGCACGTGGTGCGCTGCGATGCGGATGGAAAAGCGCCGGTCCTGCTGGAGGACCCGAAGCGGGGTGGTGCTCTGCGCGAACTTGCGGCTCCGCACGTAGCAGCCACACAGATAGACGTTGGGGCCGTACTCCGGCAGGATCGGGATGTGCACCACACTGCTCCGGCTCTTCATGGGGACCAGCAGTGTGCGGTAGACGCGCTGGCCCTCCACGGTCAGGAGGACCGTCTGCCCGGAATACTGGGCGTTGATCAGCACGCGCGCCGTGTCGCCCGGGCGGTACCGGTGGCGGTCCGTCAGCACGCTGAGGTCGGCGTAGTCGGTCTCCAGATCGGAGCCTACGTCGTCGGCCGCCCAGATGTAGCCCCGGCCGTAGATGACCCTGCCGCGGCCGTCCGTGGCGCGTGCGAGCAGCCGGATCTCGCCGGACCGTGGCGGGACCACGCTCGCCACGACCGTGCCGTCCCCGCCCGTGACAAGCGGCTGCTGCGGGAGGGGCTGTACCTTGTAGGCGTGGTCCTCCCACCGCTGGAAGGCGGGCTGGAGGGTGAGGCGGAGGCCGGCTACCGGCTTGCCGTCGAAGTCCTTCGCGGTTACCGTGATCGACGTGGGCTTGCCGGGCTGCGCCAGCCGGCCATCGGGCTGGACGGTCAGGCGGAAGTCTCCGGCGGAGACGTGGACCTCTCCGTCGGCCTCGACCTCGCGATTGGCGTCGTCTTTGACGGTGACGGAAGCGGTGTAGACCTGCTCCTGGGGCGCGTCCGGCGCGTCCGGCGCGTCGGCGCGGAACCGGATCGTGGCGACGCCGGTATCGTCCAGCACCGCCTCGCCCTGCGTCTCGTGCTCGCCGTAGTAGCTCTCCGAGCCGTGGAGACCCTCCGGCGGGCCGGACGTGGTTTCGTCCTCGTCCTCGGTATCGGCGTCGGCCCGGTCCGCCTCGTCATACTCCGCGGCCCAGTCCGGGGAGTGGTAGATACTGTATGTCACCTTCGCGCCGGCCAGGGGAGCGCCGAAGTAGTAGCGGCCCTCCACCTTCATCTCTACTTGCTCACCCCGCACATATCGCTTGCGGGCGGGAGTGACGGACACCGTGAACTCCGGCTTCCGGTAGGAGGCGACATAGACGCTCTCGGTGTGCTCCTCGCCACTCACGCTCGTCACCAGCGTGTAGACTCCGGTAGGCGCCTCCGCGTCCAGATCGGCATGACCGAAGAAGCTGCCGTAGCCGTTGGTTGTGTGTGTCGCGCGCAGCATGACGTCGCCGTCCCCGTCCCGAAGCTCGACCTCCACCGGCTGCCCCTTCGGGACCGCGTAGCGGAATCCAGGCTCAATGGTCCGGCGTACGATGCCCTTGTAGTAGATTCGCTGTCCGGGGCGGTAGACCGTTCTGTCCGTATAGGCGTGGACGGTGTAATCGTCCTGATCCTCGTTACG
>CAYNFH010000059.1:0-28418 GCA_964396385.1 uncultured Chthonomonadaceae bacterium
GACCCGCTGACCGGCTACGAGGTGGTCATCGACGGAGAGAGCACCACCATCGGCAAGCTCCTGGACCGGCACAACATGGAGGAGCCCATCCGCGAGCGCGCCGAGCAGGGCATGCCCATCTACGGCACCTGCGCGGGGCTCATTCTGCTGGCTAAGGATATCGAAGGGAGCGACCAGCGCCGCCTGGGCCTCATGGACATCGAGGTCGCCCGCAACGCCTTCGGCCGGCAGATCGATAGCTTCGAAGCGGACATTCCCGTCGAAGCCATTGGGGAGGATCCGGTGCGCGGCGTCTTCATCCGCGCTCCGTACGTGGCCCGCGCTGAGGCCGGAGTGGAGGTGCTGGGGCGCTACCAGGACCGGATCGTGGCGGTGCGCCAGGGCAGCCTCCTCGGCACGGCTTTTCACCCGGAGCTAACTGACGACCCCCGCATGCACGCGTACTTTGTGGAGATGGTGGCGGCTCACAGATGAGCCCTGGTCCAGACCTCACCTCTCACCTCTCACCCAACCATAAGCCAACGGGGCCCGGCGCTTGTGCGCACCGAGCCCCGTCAGTTTGCCTGAAGCCGCGGGAGGCCGCGACTACGAGCCTTCCGCGAATTGAGCGTCGAACGGAATAAGTCCCAGGCGTGCCGCGCGTCGGAAAGCCTGCACGCGGTTTGAAACCTGGAGCTTGTCGTAGATGTTGGCCAGGTGGAAGTCCACCGTGCGCTTCGAGACGAAGAGCATGTCGGCCACTTCCTTGCTGGACTTGCCTTCGATCACGAGGGTCAGAACCTCGATCTCGCGCTTGGTCAGCTTGACCGCGTCCTCCTCCGACCTCCGCTCATGTATTGCCATGCTGCTCACTCCGTGGCTCCTTTCCGGGCGGGAAGACCTGACCTACCGGTCTTGTCCGTCGGCAAGTGTGTTCTTCCATAAACTTCCACGGATTCTCATACTATTGCGGCTAAGGCAATTACCGGGATTTCGGCTGCAGGACCGGGAATGTCACGGGGGCTCCCATCACCCCGCAATGATCCTGTCCACCCGCGCGCTCACGTCCTTCAGGTACTCCGCGTCGCCACCGCCTAGCTCGGTGGTCATGAAGCCCTCATAGCCCACGTCCATGAAGGCGGCGCGGACGGCCTTCCAGTCGATGCTCCCCTCCAGGAGATTCACCCACTGGCCGCCTGTGCCCAGTCCAGGTCCGCCCTTGAAGTCCTTCAGGTGCACCTTGCGGATGCGGTGCCCCAGCGTCCGGATCCAGTCCTGCGGCCACCCGAAACGCACCACGTTCCCCACGTCGAAGTAGGCGCCTACCCACGGGCTGTGGAGCTCGTCCACGTACCGCCGAAACTCCAGCGGGCTCAACAGGAAGTTGTTCCACACCTCCTCGATGTTAATGGAGACGCGCCGCCTCTCGGCTTCCGGGAGCAGCTTCCGGACAGCCGCCTGAGAGCGGCGGTACGCCTCCTCATAGGGAGTCTGGGCGTTCACGATAGCGGGGACGAGCAGTATCCCGTCACAGCCCATGATCTGCGCGCTGTGCAGCGCGTTTCGCACATTCTCGCTGCCCCGGGTCACCACCGCCGGATCCGCGCTGGAGAGGGGCGCTTCCCAGCCTCCGAAAATGATGGAGTGGATGCGGATGCCTGTCTTGTCGGCGGCAGCCCGGAGCTGCGCCGCCTCCTCCGGACCCACCGGCGGCACCTCCACCCCGTCAAAGCCGCAGTCCCGCGCCAGCCGGAACCGCTCTTCCGGGCTGAGGCTGGTGGGAAGCATACTCCACAGCACCGCCTTCCTGGGATGCCAGGAGTCCGATTTTGGACCTTCGATTTTCGCCTTTCGATCTGGCACCATTGGGACTGCAAGAGCGGCGGCCGAGGCGCCAAGGAACCGCCTTCTGCTCATACCGGTCATGAGAAGCTCCTGTCTGGTTGGAACTTTACTGTTCCTCCCTGTTCTCACGGCCCCAGGATGGTTCCTTTTGCCGTGGCCGAACAGCGGGGCGCTGGCCACATGGAAGCTAAGCGGACTCAATTCACCCCGCTCCGGCAACGGTTTCGGCAACGGCGCCCATGTATCCTGAGAGTGGCTTCGCCCGGATAACGGCGCGGAACCGCGGTGGCACAGTTGAAGTCGCCGCGGGCGAAGCCCCTCCCTCTCGCCTCTCACCTCTCACCTCTCACCTTCCCCGGCAGCTTCATCACGTGCTCAACGCTCCGCCGCACCCACTCCGCCAGGGATTCCAGCCGCTCCAGCGTGACAGGAGGAACCACGATGTACTGCCGGCTCGGCGGATCCTCTTCCGAGTACTGCAGCCTCTTCGCCCCGGCCTGCTTCAGCAGCTCCTCCTGCGCCTCCGGCGGCAGTTTGAGCGCCAAGCCCACGTTGGAGAGAGACGCGAAGACGCGGCCCCGGACGTAGGCGCACGCCCCGCCGAACATCGCCTTGAACTCCACCTCCAGGTCCGGCGCAACGCTGTCGGCTGCCGCCAGAAGGCGGTCCTTTAACGCTTCAACCGCTTCGTTTGCCATAACATCCTCCTTCGCGACCCATCATAACAGCCAAACGGTGACACCTGTATGTCACCGAAATCCAGCTCAGGAGGACAATGTGCGGCAGGCTACAGCCAGGACGGACTCCCCGGCCCGCAGCGGAACGCCGGGCTCCACGATGGCGAGCTCCGCGGCTCCCGCGCGGCGCATGAGGACCGTTATGCCTTCCAAATCCCGCAGCTCCTCAGTCGTCCGGCCGTTCCACTGTGGCCGCACGGCGCATTGGAGCAGGATGAACAGCCGGTCCTCCAGCACCAGCGCGGCGCGCACGTCCGGGTAGAGCGCCGCCCCCACAAAGGTAGGCGCCGCGATCCCGGATGCCCCCATGGCCGCGTCGAGCTGGAACGCATCCTTCACCTTGGCGGCGAAGCCAGGATCGAACATCCGCACTACCGTGCGGACGTGCGGAGTACGCCGGCGGCTCTCCAGGACCACCCCCAGGTTGGTCGCGTCGTCGCCGCTCACGGCCAGCACCGCCCGCGCCCTGGCAACGCCGGCCCTCTCCAGCGTCGAGGCAAGCCGGGCGTCGCCTACAAGGACCTCGGAGTGTGAGCGGACGGCCTCCACGAACTCGTTCTGAGGGTCCCGCTCAATGGCAAGCACGGGGACCCCGGCCCGGTGGAGATTATCCACCACCCGGTACCCGAGCGTTCCCAGGCCAGAGACGATCACGTGATCTTCGTGTGGAGTGCGCCGCCGGCCGAGGAGCTGCGCAAAACGCGCCGTCACCACGTAGTCCGTCACCATGGAGAAGAGTACGGCCATCGTCGCCGGGCCCAGGATCATGATGAGGCAGGCGAACAGCTTGAGCGCAGGCCGCTCCTTCAGGGGCGTGATGTCCCCGTACCCGGTGGTGGTTACGGTGGAGACGATAAAGTAGAACGAGTCGATGAGCGAGATGCCCATCGCGAAGTGGAACACCAGCACGCTGATCAAGAGCAGCGCGTTCAGGAGCAGGAAGATGGTGCGCAGCGGCAGGGAAGCTCCGCGCCAGAGCGCGGTGGCGCCGCGTAACCAGGTGGCCGGCAGAAGCGCATTCGGCAAGGGCGCGCGCTTCCGCGTTGGGCGATGGAGGGGCGCTCCGGACAGCCGGTCCCAGTTCCGCCGGTCTCCCACCGCCGTGAGCCGGTCCCCGGGTTGGAGCTGGCAATCCGCGCCCGGTACGTCGATCACCTGCCCGTCTCGCTCCAACGCGAGCGGTGCGAGATGGTAACGGCTGGCGATGCTCCCCAGCGTAGCGCCGCTCAGGGGAGAGCCCTCTTCTACCACGCGCCGACCCACCACGAACAGCGTGTCGTCCGCCTTGAAGGACCCGGCTACCTGCTGGCCCAGCGCCGCCGCCGCGAAAGAGGGAGCAGCCAGGACGGACATCGCCAGGGCACGCCGGACGTCGAACGTCTCTTCGAGCTGCTCGGCCAGGTTCTGGTCGAAGATGCGCAGCACCAGCGGCAGGTCCGGGCGCGCCTGCCGGCAGTCAAGCCCTATCTCCACGTTCACCAGGTCCTGGTCGGAGGTGGCGAGCACCGCGCGGGCCTCCGTGAGGCCGGCCTGGAGCAAAAGCCGCTCGTCGCGCGCATCTCCAAGAATGACGTCCGCGCCTCGCTCACGAATGTCCCCAATCCACTCGTCGCGCGAGGCCAGCGTTACCACGCTCACGCGCTCTCCCAGTCTCAGCAGGATATCAGCGACGCGGTAGCCTACGTGGCCCAAGCCACAGACTATGTAATGGCCGGTCATCAGATCTCCAGGGGAAGCGCAGGGGGATCCGTGCGCACGGGCGAACTCATGCTATCATATCGACCGGCCCCAACCAGAGTCAAACATGCTTCGCCTGAACAACGTTCCGGAAGAGGACATGCCGGAGGTGGTGCGTATCGCCTCCGAGCTGTACGAGCGGGACCGCGAGCAGACCGCTCAGGACCAGGCCCGTCAGGCGGTGGTGGACGCCGCGGGCGAAGTCGGTCTCCCGCGCCAGTACCTGGAGCGCGCCTCCGCGGAGCTGCACGCCCGGCGGGTGGCTGCCGTCCAGCGCCGCAGGAAGGTCCGACTGGCCGCGGTCGCGGCGGCGGTAGTGGCCCTGGGAGGCATGCTCGCCGTCCGCCTTATTCCGAGCGGACCGGCGCCGCCGCGAGCGCCGTATCAGATAGCGCTCAACGCCGACCAGTGGTACCCCAACATAAACCCGGAGTCTCGGGCCCGGATCACGTTTAGCCAGGACGGAACCGCTACTCTCCACGTGGACCGGTTCGACGCGCCTCCCGGCTCCAGCAACTACTTCGTAAACCTGGATTCCACACGCGTGCCGCCGTCACTCTCCGGCTATCACACGGTGCGGTTCTCCCTACGGGGCCGGGGGCTTCCCAACGTTCGCGTCTACCTGGAGAACGGCCCCACGGAGCGGTGGCGCTCACCGGCCATACCCGTCACCGGCGAATGGCGGCAGAAGTCCGTTCCGTTCTCGGACTTCGAGCTCCAGACGCGCTCCTCCGCCACGGCCGGCTGGCACGTAGGCGGCTATCGCCCGCCGGAGACCATCCGCGAGCTCTCCTTCAAGATCGGTACCTATGTCAACGACCGTGCCGCCCACGGCGACGTCCAGCTTCGCCAACCCGGCTTTGAATAGAAGTAGTCACACAGATCCGGATTCCGAAGTGCGCGAAGGCGGATTTGGCGTACGTGTCGCCCGCCACTTAAGCGGCCCGGGTTGCGATTTGACTCCTCCTCTGTCTCCATCGCCTGAGATCCCTGACCCGGTCCACGTAGACACCCTGGACGCCCCGTTCACCGTCGAGACCGACCCATTCGGCCTCACTCCGGTCTACGAGACGCGGGTGGACGGCGCCACCTGGCTGGCCTCCGATCCGCGCTTCCTGCGCCGCCTCCCGGGAGTGGGAGAATACATGGATGCCGCGGCCCTGCACGGCTACCTCTGTTTCTCCCACGTGCCTGTGCCGCTCACCCTCATCTCCGGCATCTCTGCCATCCCGGCGGGTGCGCGGGTCACCATCCAGGGCCGTGAACGGCGCGAAGCGGACCGGGCGCGGTGGGCTGAGCGGCCCTGCAGGACCCCGAACGAAACGGAAGCGGCCGACCGCCTCCGCGACTTATTGCAAGCCGCCGTGGCTCCGCACGTTCCGGACGGCCCGGAAGTAGGCGTCTTCCTTTCCGGCGGGCTGGACAGCAGCCTGGTCGCCGCGCTCCTGCGGGAAGCTGGCGCCCGCCTTCGCGCCTTCACGCTGGACTTCGGGCCGCCCTGGCACCAGGAGCTGCCCTTCGCCCGCCATGTCGCCAGCCATCTCGGCTGCCCGCTGCACGTGGTGGACGCCCGGCCGCTCCGCATCCTGGAGGCGATGGAGCCAGCCGCTGCCGCGCTGCACCAGCCCTTCGGCGATGCCGTAGTCGTTCCGCTCTTCCTGCTGGACAAGGCGGCGAGAGACTGCGTCTCCTTAGTCTTCAACGGGGAAGGGGGCGACCAGCTCTTTGGCGGGTGGGCAAACAAGCCCATCGTCGCGGCCAGCCTGTATGGCGGCTCGGCGCAGGAACTGGAGGCAGCTTACCTGTCCACCTACCACCGCTTCTACGGTGAGACCGATGCGCTCTATACGCCCGCCGCGAGGGCGGCCACCGCCGGCATCGACGTGGGTGCCTGGATCCGGCCGGCCCTCTCGGACGCGGGCTTCGTCTCGCTGCTCCACCGGCTGCGCGCGGCCAACCTTCGGCTGAAGGGCGCCCAGAACATCGCCCCACGCGCGGTGCAGCTCGCCGCCGCGCACGGCCTCCGGATGGTCGCGCCGTTCTTCGACCGCGCGCTCACGGACTGGAGCTTCGGCGTGCCGACGGACCTCTTGCTCCGCGGCGCGTGCGAGAAGTACCTGCTCAAGCGGGTGGCCGAGCAGTACCTGCCTCCGGAAGTGGTCTGGCGCGAGAAGCGAGGGATGGGCACCCCCGCCACCGAATGGTGTCTGGGCGCGCTGCGGCGGGAGGTGGAGCGCAGGCTGGCGCCGCGCCGGCTCCGACGGGACGGCTGGTTCTTGCCGGAAGCGGTCGCTGCCCTTACGCGGGGCGAGGACCGTCCCGGCGAGTTCCGCCGCAGGCGCGTCGGCGAGAAGCTGTGGGCTCTCCTCATGCTGCACGTCTGGCGCGACACCCACAACCTCCCATTCCCGGGTCTATGAAGCCGTGAAGTGTATCTACTGCGGGACGGACAGCACCTACCAGGACCGCGCCAAGAACAATTCGGCCTGCAAGGCGTGCAAGCACCCGTTCGCCTTCGAGCCGCGGGGCGCCTCTCCGCGCGTCACGGACGGCCTCTTCCAGCGCGTCATCAAGGACGTGTCCGGCGACGGCACCGTCTCCTTTACGGAAGATCAGCTCTGGTACGAGCTCAACCGGCGTATCGTGCGCCGTAGGTTCTGGCACGGTACCTGGGGCGCCGTGGCCGGCATTTCCGGCCTTGGCGGCGCCGGCCTCACGGCCCTGCTACTCAGCACCGGGCCGGTAGCGCTGGTGCCGCTCGCGTGTGGGGCCGGCGGCCTGGTATACGCGGCGGTGATGAACGGCAAGGCGCGGAAGTCCGCCCCGCTCTATGTGGAGATCTCCCGCCCGAAGTTCCTTTCGGACTACCTCGGCAAGTGGGTACACGCCCACGGCCGGCCGGAGAAGCTGCTGCCGGACGTCGACCGGCACCCGGCCGCCGCCGCGCCGCTGGCGCCGGACGTCACGTCGTACAGCTTCGACCGGGCGCTGGTGACGGACCGGGCGGAGACCGCCGCCATGCTCGTAGCCAACAACTTCCACTTTGAGAACAACTGCGCCATCCTGAGCGAGGACGGTTACCCGTTCCACGCGCGAGATACGGTGCTCACCATGCTCCGGCGCAATCCGGCGCTCAAGGTCTTCGTCCTGCACGATGCATCGCCGCCCGGATGCGCTCTGCCGCAGACCCTTCGAAGCATGGAGTGGTTCTCGGATACCGACATCGCGGTAATCGATCTGGGACTGCGGCCGCAGCACGCCATGAGGTCGCGCATGATACTCCGCCAGGAGGAGGGCCGCGTCTACGGGCCGGAGAAGCTGCCCGGCCTCACGCCGGAGGAGCGCGCCTGGATGGAGGAGGGCAACGTGGCGGAGCTCGCGGCAATGCGACCGGCGCGGCTGATGCGCGCCATCTACCAGGGCTTTGCCCGCGCCAACCAGGCGGTCCCGGCGGGTGGAGCGGACGTATCCACGGCCGATGGCGGCATCATCTGGGTCTACGATGGAGGCGCGGACGTCTATGCCGCCGACAGCTTCGGCTAGCAGCACAACATGAACGGATTGTTGGGCGTATACGGCCATACGGATCCTGCCGGCGCGCTGGAGAGAGCGGGTGTGCGTCCGGCGTGGTCTGGCCGCTGGGTCGCCTTTGGCGGAGCACCGGTCGGCTGCGACTCGACGGGCTCCATTATAGTCTGTGGCGACGCCCTGCTGGACAACCTGGCCGCACTGCGGCGCGCTTTGGAGCGGCCGGAAGGGTCGCACCAGGACCTTCTGGCGGAGCTGTACGTGTGCCACGGCCCCCGCATGGGACTTCACGCGCTGGGGATGTACGCCGTGGCCGTCTGGGACATCCGCCGCGAGCGTCTCACGCTGGTTCGTGACGGCGTGGGCGCGCGGACCCTCTACCATGCGGGAGACGAACGGGACTTCTGGTTCGCCGCGCGGCTGCGCACGCTCCGCCGCACTCCTGCCGTCTCGGATGCGCTCTCTTTGCCCGCGCTGCGCGACTATCTCTGCTGCGCCTACGTGCCCGGCGGCGAGACCCTCTGGCGGGACGCCGGCGAGCTTCGGCCCGGCAGCTCGCTCGAGCTGCCCGACCGTGTGGAGCAGGCCTGGTGGACGCCGCGCGAAACGGCCGGTTCGGACGAGCCGATGGAGGCGTACACGGCCCGGCTGCGGCCCTTGCTGGAGGACTCAGTCGAGGCATGCCTTCCGGAGCGCGGCCCGGTCTCCGTCTTACTTTCCGGCGGGCTGGACTCCAGCCTGGTTACGGCTCTGGCCGCACAGCGGGCGGTTGGGCCGGTCCACACCTTCGCCACCCACTTCGGCGCCGAGTACCCGAACGAGCTGGAGTTCTCCTCGCTGGTGGCTCGCCACTGCGACACGCGCCACCACGTGCTGGAGCTCCCGGGCCGGCGGATCCGCGACGCGCTGGCGGAGACCATGGCTGCCCTGGACGACCCTATCGGCGACCCGCTCACCGTGCCGAACCTGCTTCTGGCCCGCGCCGCCCGGCAGGAGAGCGAAGTCGTGCTGAACGGCGAGGGAGGGGACCCGTGCTTCGGCGGGCCCAAGAACCTCCCCATGCTGCTGCACGAGCTGTACGGCGCCGGCAAGAGTCGCGCCCAGGCCTACCTGCGCGCCTATCAGAAGTGCCACGACGACTTGCACCGCCTCCTGACGCCGGATGCCAGCCGGGAGCTGGCTGGCGCGCCGCCCGCGGAGCGCCACTTCGAACTCCTGGACCAGGAGACGGATGGGCCGAGCTACCTGGGACGGCTCATGACGCTGAACACGGTCTACAAGGGCGCGGACCACATCCTCACCAAGGTGAGCAACCTGACCTCGGCTGCCGGGCTGCTGGGCCGCTCGCCGCTCTTCGACCGGCGCGTGGTGGAGGCGAGCTTCGCCATCCCTCCGGAGCACAAGCTGGCCGGCACCGTGGAAAAGGCCGTGCTCAAGCGCGCCGTCGCGGACCTCCTGCCGGAAGCCATCCTGAACCGGCCCAAGAGCGGGATGCTGGTGCCGGTGCAAGCCTGGTTCCGGCGGGACCTGCGCCGGTACGCCCGCTCGATGCTGCTGGCCCGCGGCGCACGCACGCGGCCCTACTTCAACCGGGAGGTCATCCGCGAGTGGCTGGACTACCAGGGCAGTCCCTGGCCGCGCCACGGTGTCAAGCTCTGGCTGGTCCTCTCGCTCGAGGTATGGCTGAGGGAGAAAGGATGACTAGGTGACAGTGTGACAAGGTGACAAGGGAGGAGACGCAGCGCGGTTTCAATGCGCTGGAGATAAGGGACGGACTGCTGCTGGACCTGAGCGGCGACCCATTTCCCACTCTGGTGTATGGCTGGAAGGGCGAAAGTCTGGGCCTTTTCGGCCGGTATAGGCTAGAGCTGCCGGACGGCGCGACACATTATGGGGTCGTGCTGGAAGGCACGCCGACACTGGACTGCATGAACGGCTTTGCCTGCGCGCTCATCCCCGGGATGTTTTTCGTCGTGCCCGGCGAGTGCCTCGTGGAAGGCGGAGTGGGACTGGTCCTCTCCCGGCTCGGGTTCCAGGGGCTGTTCCAACTCGGCGGGCCCCTGGAGCCGGAAGGCCGGCTGCGGTACATCGACGGTTGCTCGGACACGCTGCTGGTGAGCCCGCCGCGCCTGGGAGACCCATGCCTTAACCACCTGCACATTCCGCCCCACGCCGCCCAGACGGCCCACACGCACCCTTCGCAGCGGCTGGGCGTCATCCTCCGAGGCAGCGGGGAGTGCCGGACCCCCGACGCCGCATACCGCCTGGAGCCCGGAATGGGCTGGCACATCGCCACCGGGGCAGTCCACTCCTTCCACACGGGGGAGGAGAGCCTGGACGTTATCGCCTGGCATCCGGATAGCGACTTCGGCCCCACCGATCAGGACCACCCCATGATCAACCGCACCATCATCCCGCCGAGAGAGAAGTCATGAAGATAACCGACGTAGAAGCCATCATCCTGTCCCTGCCCCAGATACGGGAGAAGGCGGACGGCACGCAGGACATGCTGCTCGTCAAGGTCACCACGGACGAGGGCATCGTCGGCTATGGGGAGGTCGACTCCTCCCCGCTGGTCGCCAGGGCCATCATCGACGCGCCCATCTCCCATTCCATCAGCCGGGGGCTGCGCCACGCCGTGATCGGCGAGGACCCCTTCGCCTATGAGATGCTGTGGCACCGGATGTACAACGCGGCCATCTACCACGGCCGGCGCGGCGCCGTAATCCAGGCCATGAGCGGCATCGACCTGGCGCTCTGGGACATCATGGGCAAGGCCTTGAACATGCCCGTCTACCGGCTGCTGGGCGGCGGCTTCCGCAACCAGGTCCGGGCCTACGCCAGCGCGCTCTGGGGCGAGGACCTGCGCGAGACTGCGGATAAGGTGCGCCGCTACGTGGACCAGGGCTTCACCGCCGTCAAGATGGGATGGGACCCCATGGGCCGCGACGAGGAGTCCGACGTGGCCCTGGTGCGCACCATGCGAGAGGCGGCCGGTCCCAACGTGGACATCCTGGTGGACGCCGGACTGGTGTGGGACGCCAAGACGGCCATCCAGCGGGCGCGCCGCTTCGAGGAGTACCACATCTTCTGGCTGGAGGAGCCGCTCCACCCGGACAACCTGGACGGCTATCGCCGGCTTTCCGAGGCCGTGGACGTCCGCATCGCCGCGGGCGAGGAGGAGAGCAGCCGCGCCTCTTTCATCGACCTGATGGACCGGGGCAAGATCGACGTGGTGCAGGTGGACGTGACGCGCGTGGGCGGGCTTACGGAGGCCAAGAAGATTGCCTATCTCGCGCAAGACCGGGGGCTGCCCTGCATCAACCACTCCTTCACCACGGACATCAACATCGCCGCCTCGCTACACCTTCTGGCCTCCATCCCCAACGCCATCCTGCTGGAGTTCTGCGTGGAGGAGACGCCGCTCCGGATGGAGCTGGCGCGCGATCCCATTCAGGTCGTAGACGGAATGGCGCAGGTCCCAGAAGGGCCGGGCCTCGGTGTCGAGATCGACGATCAGGTGGTCGAACGGTATAGAATCGGATAAGGAAGCACGCGGGACATGGGAGGAGAGATGGCTGAGTCAGGATCGCTGCACCAGTACGATGCGTATATCACGGAGTTGCTGGCCGGTGAGGACGAGTCGCTTCAGGCCGCCCGGGAGGAGATGAAGCGCGAGGGACTGCCCAGCATCGCCGTCTCCGCCAGCGAGGGCAAGCTGATGCACGTGCTCGCGCTCCTGGCCCGGCCCAGGCGCATCCTGGAGATCGGCACCTTGGGCGGATACAGCGCCACCTGGCTTGCGCGGGCCCTCCCACCGGATGGCAAGCTGATCACGCTGGAGCTGGCCCCCCATCATGCCGAGGTCGCGCGGCGCAACCTGGAGCGCGCGAGGCTCGGCCGGCAGGTGGAGGTGCGCGTCGGACCCGCGCTGGAGTTGCTGGACAAGCTTGCTACGGAGGGAGGGGAGCCGTTCGACGTGATCTTCATCGATGCGGACAAGGACAACTACGTGAACTACCTCGAGAAGTCGCTCCCGCTGCTGCGGGAGGGTGGGCTGCTCCTGGGGGACAACACGCTGCCCGATGCCGTGCTGGACCCCGCCGGCGATTCCGGCACCAAGCGGTACAACGCGGCGGTCGCGGCCCGCGCGGACCTGGTCAGCGCCCTCGCCCCCGTCCTCCGCTCCCAAGGCATCGACGGCCTCACCATCTCCATCAAGGTGTAGGCTGGCTCACTCGCCGCTATACCGGTAGCGGAAGCGCGCGGCGGGGGCGGTGTGGCCGCTGGTATAGATGTCCATGATATCGCCCGGGTCTGCCGCGTTGTCCACCCACTTGAAGTCCAGCGACACCTGCGTCTTCCCACGCGGCAGGCCCAGCGCCCGGCGCGGGATGGCCAACTGCAGCTCGTTGCCGGCCACCCGGTACCGGACCCTGGCCACCCTCTCCCAGCTCCAGCCACCCGCGCTCTTCTCCAGCCAGGTCCAGCCGCCGTCCTCTACCGTGCGGTTCACGATGTACTGGTAACCCTCCCAGCCGGTACCGACCCCGTCGCCAACGCGAATGAGCAGCCACATCCAATTGGGATCGGTGTGCGGCGTGATGGGCTGCTGCGTGCGGGCGTAGAAGTACACGTTGGTCTTATCCCGCGTCACCTTAAGCATCCAGAGTTCGTTGCGGCCGGTGTGGTTGGTGTAGTGGGTCCCGCCCGCGCCGTCGAAGTCCCGCGGCAGCGTCATGAAGGGGACGGGTGACGGGGGACGGAGGACGGACGGATCTCCTAGAGCGGAGAACTCCGGCTTCACGTCGCGCCACTGGTCGAAGCCGCCGCGCACGCGGATAGTCTTCGGCGCCGAAGCGGCTGGCAGCGGCGGCGATCCCTTGTACCGCCGCACGTTAGCGACGAGCTGCCAGTAGTAGTTGTCGCCGTGGCCGCCCTTCATCGGCTCGATGTCCCGGCTGTACTCCTCGTCGAACTGGTCCACGAAGACAATGGGACCGCCCGGCTCGCCCCACCGGCCCGCGATCCACTCGTTCCAACCGGTCACCATCACAAACGGAGGATCAAGCTGGAAGGCGCGGGTCCACTGCTCCTGGAAGTTGTAGCCCCGGTTCACTGCGTCCGGCGCCGGGTCCGTACGGCCGGCGTGGAAGCTGCGCCCGCGCGCGTCGCCGCTGCTCATGTTGGTGACCTTGCCGTCCGAGGCGCGCAGGTTCTGAGCGACGGAGACGTTCACCTCCTCCGGCTTCGCCGGGTCGTCCGTGTAGCCGTAGGGCTGGGGGTAGGTCGCCTCCCAGTGCCAGGCGTACGGCGTATCGACCATCTGAAACGGCCAGTGCGCCTTGCGGAGCGTGAAGAACGCGCGGACGTCCGGCGACGCCTGCTCCGGGTCGCAGATCAGGAGCGGCTTGCCCTGCCAGCGGAACCAGATCTCCGCAAACCGGCCGGGCTTGTACAGGTCCTCGTAGAGGCGCTGCGCCGTCTTCCCCGCCTCCGTGTTGACCATGAAGCAGACCCGCGGCGTCCGGCCTCCCTCCTTCCACACCTGCCGGAACACCTGGCAGAGCTGGGTGTATATCTCCGGATATGTGAGGGCGTTGGTGGTGTCGAAGATGAGGGTGTCCACGCCCGCGTCGGCCAGGAGCTGCGCATGGCGGCGGAGCACCCACGGGTCCGTGCTGAGGTAGTAGCCGTAGAGCGGCTCACCCCAGTAGTGGTAGGTTCCGATTGGTCCCCAGAGCGGAGAGTCCGGCTTCTTCAGCGCTTCCGGGTCCTCCGCCAGGATTCGGGACACGTCGTACGGCGCGTTCCAGTGCGGGCTCCTGCCGCCACGGTCGTTATGCCAGAGGAAGTAGAAGATGCCGACGAACCGGCCCTGTTTGGGCGGTCCGACTTCGTCCGCCAGAGGCAGCCGCCGGCCGAGCGCGTCCGTCGCCGGCCACGGGGTGCCGGGATTGCCGCCGTCATCGGCGCGCGCGGCTGCTGCCACGCATAACACGATCAGTACGACTATCCAGTACAGACTGGGAACCAATGCGCGCGATTCCCTCCATAAAGCTATTGACATACCGTGCGAGCGAACATATAATGGGAGCGCGCGTATAGGGCGCTCCCGGTCCGCGGGAAGGGACTTTCCCACCTACGTTTGTACCCGTAAAGAGCCGACCAGACTCGAGCCTCTTTCAGCCTGTAAGCGCGGACGGCAGGCAACCACGAAAGGAGCTCGATTGTGACAGTCCAGAATATCCCCGTACGCCCCAACCTGGAGTTCTACCGCAAGCAGGCTAGGGCGCTCCTCAAGTCCGTCCAGTCCGACGATCCCGCCGCCATCCGTCGGGTCCGCACCCATCTTCCGCGCTACTCATCCGGCTCCCGCTTCCTGCTGAGCGACGCGCAGTGGGTGCTGGCGCGCGAAAACGGGGCGGCAAACTGGCCCAAATTCCGGCAGGAGCTGGAAGCGCGGGCGGCCGTTCCGGATCCGTCTGCGCCGGACGAGCTGCCCGTTGCCGCCCTGACAGAGTCGACCACGGCCGTATCCGGGCGGCCTTCAGGCGGCACCATTGGCGATGAGGCCGTCAAGGCCCGGACCGGCAAGGACTGGAGCGAGTGGTTCCAGATCCTGGATGCCGCCGGCGCTGCCACGATGACTCACCAGCAGATCGTGGGCGTGGTGAGCGAGCAGCACGGCATCGGGCCCTGGTGGCGGCAAATGGTGGCCGTCAACTACGAGCGTGCCCGTGGCTTGCGCGTCAAGAACCAAGGCTGCAGCGGCAACTTCCAGGTAAGCGTGAGCAAGACCCTGGGTATGTCCGCGGAGCGCGCCTTCGAGGCATGGACCGACCCCACCCGCAGGGCAGTATGGCTTGCTGGAGCGGAGCTCACCATCCGCAAGGCGACACCGCACAAGAGCGTACGGATCACCTGGCGCGACGGCAGCAGCGTGGACGTCGGCATCTTCCCCAAGGGCGAATCCAGGTGCCGGTGCGCGGTGGAACACGCCAAACTGGCCGGTCCGGATGACATAGAGCCCGCACGGGCCTACTGGCAGTCGGCCCTGGAGCGGCTGAAGGCCCTGTCAGAGCCTTGAGAGTGTTCAGGTGTTTCGGATTCCGGGCCTGAACGCCTATTACAAACCACCGAAGGAGACGCATGATGAAGAGTTGGACCATCCTGGGCTGGACGGCCCTTCTGGTGCTCGGCGCGAGCGCCGTCCGCGCGGACGACCGTAAGGACATCGAGGCCCTTTACGGCAAGCTCAAGCAGGCGCTCATGGCCAACAACGCGGACGCGACGCTGGCCATGGAGACGCCGGACTTCGTGGCTACGGGAGCCGACGGCCGGAAGATGAACGGCAAGCAGCTCGCCGCGCAGATGAAGCAGCAGGCGGCCCTCGGCAAGCCCCGCAAGATGGACATCCATCTGGACAAGGTGAATGTGAAGGGCAAGACGGCGTCCGTTACAACCACCTTCTCCTTTGAGAGCGTGATAACGGGCATGGGCGGTCAGGCGGCGCCCAAGGCCAGGCCCCATGTTATGGCTATGAGCGGCAGCATCCACAATGACCTGGTGAAGACGCCGCAGGGATGGAAGTTCAAGACCATGCAGGAGAAGGCCGGAAAGATGACCATGGACGGCAAGCCGTTCGACCCGGCCATGATGGCCGGCGGCCCTCCCAAGCCGCATAAGAAGTAGCCGGCTGGCGACGTATCCGCAGCCATGACCCGCGTATGGACGGCAGGTAGGTTCCACGTGGCGAGCGTCGCCGTGACGGCGATTCTCGCCGCGCTCGCCTGCCTGCCGCCCGCCTCCGCTCAACAGTGCGCCCCGCAGCCGGGAATCTCCCTGCCTTCCGTTCCGGCACAGGATGCGGCGCCGTCCGCGCAAACCCGGGCGCAACCTGATTCTCAGCAGCCCAACCAGAAAAGGCGCAGGCGGCCCATCTTCATCGGACCGGACCTAGGTGTCTACCTGCCCGGCAGCGCGAAGGTCCGGAGCCGCTTCGGCGGCGCCTGGCCGGAGTTCGGCATCCGAGCCCCAACTCATTACTAAGCCACGTAAAGCCGTAAATGTGGGGGTTGCATCTGAGCGATAGACATTGTAGAAGAAGTCGTCGTGGATCCGTTTGCATGAAAGCATCCACACAAGCGATCAAGCATCGAATAAAGGCGTGCGGCGTCCAAGTTGAAAGCTGTGCAGAAGGCGCTACAGCTTGGGCTCGGCCGCGCCTTCTATTCGAGGATCCAGCACATGAATTCCGGCGACCGCCGCGAATTCTCGAAAGTCCGAAACGTCGAACGTGAGGAGATTCTCCAGACCGTGTGCAAGCATGTAGGCAACAATCCGGCAGTCGTAGACGTGCTTGCCAGATGGCGATGTAGCCTTTATCAAACGCTTCCACTCGGTATAGATGTTCCCAACTTCGGGCAACTGAGGAAACCACACTTCAAAATTCTCTACTTCCGCGGTGGCGTCTGCCGGAGACATGCCAAGCCCGTTTCGCTCTACGGGCCGCGTAGCCAAGCAACGAAACTCAACGAGGTTCTGTGGTGACGTGTAGAGGGATTCGCCTGCAGCGGTCAATGCGGCGATGGCCCAACGAGCGTTGTCGTACAGCGGGTCATCCTTGTTGATCGTTCGAGCTAGCACATTGGTGTCAACAAGGCAGCTCACTACCCGCGTCCCTCGTACAGAGTCTCCCGGTCGAAAGCCTCTGCTGGCAATCGCGGTAGCCGCCGTGCGTGAGCTTCGGTCCACTCGAGGAACGCACGGGCTCGTCCTCTGGCGGACGCCGTAGCATCCCCGGCCCGGCGTTCACTCGGCGGAGTGTCGCTGTCGATCTGGGACAGGCTCTGTTCACCCTCAAAGTGAACCTTCACGCGCGCCCTCTGTATCCCTTCGGGCCGTTGGTCGAGCTCCACGTGCCCGTCTTCGTATGTGCCCTCTATGGTAATTCCGTTCATTCCATTTGACCTCAACTTCGGACATTATACCGGCCCCGCCTTCCGATGGCGACCTGCCTTCAAGTTCACCTGTTTTTTGGATGAGCGTGAGCTCGATTCCGATGCGCCTCTCACACCGGCGCTGGTGCGGGCGCTGCGCCCCCATCCGGAGTACAGGGAATTGAGCACAACCGCGCAGGCGCCGCGTGCGGCGGAAAACGGGCCGGGACGGCGCCCGGCCCCTACAGCGGCATCCTCGTGTTTCCAGGCGGGCGGCCACGCAGGGCCGCCCCTACACCCGTCGTCCCCTTACCGGTGGACGACCATGAGCTGCGGCGGAGAGATGTCCGCCTGCTCCGGGTTGTAGTACGGATAGGCCTTGCTCAATGGGGTCCGCGCCTTGATGGGGTACCTGGACCGCACCGAGTAGTGCAGCGTCACCGTGCTCGCCGGGTCCAGCTTCTCCAGATAGACGATGATCTGCCGCTGGGCCAGCGTGTACTTGCTGATCTGCTTCTGCTTCACCGCGTTGTCCAGCTCGTCCGGCACCACGGTAAATCCGGGCGGGATGCCGAGGTCGATCAGCGGCATCTCGGCGATCATGTTGGTGTTGTTCTTGATGGTCACCGTCACCTCGGCCGTGTCGTTCTCCGCCAGCGTCGTCTTGTCGTAGGCCACGTCGATGGAGAGCGGGCCGCCGGCGGGCCGCACGTTCCCCTGGTCCCACGGCACGTAGCAGCGGGAGGCTATCTGGTAGAGCAGCGAGCCCTCGCCCTCGTACGTGAGCTTCACGTCGTTGTGGTCCGGCTTCATCTCCTCCTTCAGGTCTATCTGCCGCATCACGTCGCTGTCCTCGGGCGTGATCCGGATAGTGGCCACCTTCGCGCCGTTGGCCCAGACAGTGACGGTACCCCTGCCGCCGCCCACGCCATGGCCGCTGGCGAAGAGCAGCGCCTTCATGGCCCAGACGGTGCCCTGGGTGGTGTTCCAGGTGCCGAAGCTGTCCTTTGCCTGCACCAGGTAGGTAAGCACCTTGTTGGTGAAGCCGGCGTTGCGGCCCCACTTGCTCAGGCCGTAGGCCGCCAGACCCGTGGTCTCGATGTCCGCGCTCTCCTTACGCGCGCCGGTGAAGGTGGGCGTGTCGCCCTCCCACCACGCCGCCTTCTCGTTCTGCTTGGCCATGCCGATGAGCTGCTCCGCCACGGCCGCGGTGGTCTCTCCGTCCTTGTCCGTTTTGGTGAGCAGGTTCAGTATGAGCGCCAGGGTGTACGGATCCTTGACCTCGCCCCGGTGCTCCTTCACGTAGCTCAACGCCTTCCCCACCTGCGGGCCGTTGTATCCGCTCTCGGCCAGGGCCCAGGCGATGTAGGCCGCGCTGCGGAGCGTGCCGGTCTGCCGGTTGATGATGCCCTCCGCGATCCCCTGCCCATCCTCCGGCCAGGTGCCGTCCGCCTTCTGCCGGCCGGCGAGCCACTGCTGCGTGCGGGCGAGGAGGGCGGGATCCACGTCGTGGACCCTGGACATGTCGCTGAACTCCAGCAGCCCGTAGGCGGTGAGGATCTGGTGGGCCGGCTCGTTGCCGAACCAGGAGAAGCCTCCGCCCTTGCACTCGAAGGTGACCAGCCGCTGGTAGCCCACGTTGATGTACTGCTCCGCCTTCATCTGGAGCTCGGGGTTGATCTTCTTCGTCTCCTTCAGGTAGTCGGTCACCAGCACGTTCGGGTACGTGGTGGAGCTGGTCTGCTCGAAGCAGCCGTTCGGCATCCGGAGCAGTCCGTCCAGCCCCTCCACCACCTGGCTGAAGGCGCCGGGATAGAGCTTCACCCAGAGGCCGCTGGCGCCGGGAATGGCGTTGCCCGGGAAGGTGACGGTCTTCTCCACCGACTTCTCCAGCCGGTCGTTGATGGCCCGGTCCATCTGCTTGCCGTCCGGCGTTACGTCGATGGAGCGCACGATGGCGTCGGAGAGCTTGCTGCCGCGGGCGGTGACCTTGAGCGTGTGGCGTCCCAGCGCGGTGACGGTGAGCGGGAACGAGACGGACTTCACCTCGTTCTTCGCCATGTGCACCGTGCGGGTGGCCTCGCCGTCCAGCTTGAACCAGGGCTGCTCCTCCAGCGTGAGCGTCACGTCCTGGTCCGCCGGCAGGTAGTTGTAGACGGCGACCGGGATCTCCACCCTGTCGTGCTGGGTGAGGGAGACGGGCAGGTCTATGTCCACGAAAAAGTCCTGGAACACCTTGAGCGGCGCGGTGGCGCTGCCGAGCTGCCCTTGCGGCGTGTTGGCCAGCATGCTCATGCGCCAGGTGGTGATGGAGTCCGCCACGGGTACCTGCAGGTCCGCCCGGCCGTGGTCATCCGTGATGATGGCCGGGTTCCAGTACATGGTCTCCGGGAAGTACTGGCGCACGCGCGGCTCCGGCGCGCCGCCTCCGCCGCCACGGTCGTCCTTGGCAACGTCCCTCAGCACGGCCTTGGTCATCGCCATTACGGGCACCCCCAGCATCTGGGCTTCCGCTGCCCCTGCGGGCCTCGCTGCGAGATTCATCAGCCCGCCGTTTTGAGCCTGGAGGCCGAACCTCATCTCCTCTCGGAGCCCGTCGATCCCGCCCAACGCGCCCATTCCTCCGCCGAAGCCTCCCGCGCGGCCGCGGAACCGGTACTGCATCCCGCCCACCAGGTCGTCCGCCGTATCGAACTTGCCGTCCGGACCGGCGCTGCGGAGGGCGAAGTAGCCGTCGAAGTTGCGCGCCCCGTATAGCTCCGCGCGGTAGCTACGGCCCCAGGGGTCCTGGATGTCCTTGGGCTTGAGATAGCCCTTATCGACCAGCGCCTGGAGCCCGTCATCGGCGGAGAGCGAGGAGCCGGTATCCTGGCGATACTTCTGGGCCGCCTGCCGGATGCGCTGCTCCGCCTCCGCCATGACCTCGTATGCCTTCTGCTGCACCTGCGCCCAGCGGGTCAGGTAGGTATTGGCGCGGTAGTCGAACTCCTGCGCGGCCGGCGCGGCGGCCAGCAGGAAGGCCGCCGCGCGCTGGCGCTGCGGCTCCGTCTCGTCCGGGGCGCGCCGCTCCAGCACCAGATCCGACGGCTTGAGGCCGTGGATCTCGTACTTGGGCTCCATCAGCTCGCGCTCCAGCATGAAGTAGACCTTCTCCAGGCCCGGCTGCAGCTCCGAGAGCGCGAAGACCGACTCATCCACGATGGTGAGGCCGATGGCCGCCGATACGGGGTGACTGGCCTGGTCCCGCACGGCGAAGTGGAGCATCGCCTCCTCACCGGGGCGGTACTGCGTGTGGTCCGTGGTCACGGTGATGGTGAGGTCGTCTGCCGGGGCGACGACCACCGTCCTGGTGTCGCGCACGATGTTCTCGTTGGGCAGGATCTTGTAGGCGTGGAGCTCCAGAGTCCCCACCATGTCGTTGGTGAGCGGGATGCTCAGTTCCGCCTGGCCATCATGCGCGGGCTCGGCGCGGGTGAGGATGGTCTGCTTGTTGCGGATGACGTCCACGTAGACGGTGCCGCTCTTCACGGAGGAGACGGCGGCCAGGTTCAGCGACTCTCCCACCTTGGCGAGGGTCTTGTCCGTGCGGAGCAGGATGCCGTCCTGGCCGGGCGCGGCGGAGACCTGCTGGCTTGCCGTGGCGGTGTGCCCGTCCGGGGCGGTGGCCTTGACCGTGACCGTGGTGACCCCCGCGATGGGCGTGAGCTCATAGGTGGCCATGCCCATGGAGTCCGTGGTGAGATGGGTGGGAACGGGCTCGCCGGCCCCCCCCGCCCCCAATGCCGGGGGAGCCGGGAGGTTGGTGGAGACGGTGAGGTCCGCGCTCTTGAGCGGGGCGCCGTCCGGAGTGGCGCAGGCGATGTAGAGGCGGTTCTTGATGCCCGGCACCGGCTGCTTGCTCTCCGGCACCATGGCGATAAGGATGGGGTCCTTCACCACGGGGACGGACTTGCTCTGAAGCTGCTGGTGGTCCGCCGTGTCCGTTACGCGCGCCTGGAACTCCGCCACGGCCTTGCCCTGCTCGAAGGGCTGGCCCACGAACGAATTAGGCAGGGTGTACTCGAATTTGTACGTCCCCTCTTTGTCCGTAATCCCGTCCAGGTCCGCCAGGCGGGTCACGCCGATGTCGATGGTGTTGACCTGGATGGCGACCTTGCCGCCGGCCACCGGCTTGCCGAAGAAGTAGTCGGCCTGAACGGCGCCCTTCACCGTCTCGCCGGGCAGGTAGTAGGGCCGCTCCGTGGTGACGATGACCTTGAACTTGGGGAGCACGTACCGCTCCACGCGCACCTTCTTCTCCGCCTGCCCGCTGGCGAGGATGGCGCGGAGGGTGAAGACGCCCATGTTCACCTCGTCCGCCAGGGTGAAGTCTGTGGAGGCGACGCCAAATTTGGAGAGGGTCTGCTTCTGCTTGAAGACCTTGTTGCCGCGCGCATCCTCCACCTCAAAGGTGAGGGGCTGCTCCTCCACGGCGTGGCGGTTGGCCATGTCCAGCGCCAGCGCGCGGATGTGCATGGTCTGGCCGGGCTGGTAGAGCGGCTTATCGGCCGTGAGCAGGATCTGGTTGGACTGCTCGAGCTGGATTCGCTGCGTGACCTGGTCCTTGCCCAGCGGGGAATCCACGTTCACGCGCAGCTCATAGGAGCCGGCCGGCGATTCCGGCGCGTTGAACTGGGCGTCCACGGTGCCGACGCGGTTGGTGCGCCCGTCGAAGAGCGGCGCGGCCTCTTTGGCGGCCTGGCCGTTCTGCTCCACGGAGGCGAGGGCGATCCGGATCTTGGCGTGTACCGGCTTGCCGGTGTTGTGGTCCCGCACGATGACCCGGAGGGCGGCCGGCCCGCCCCGTAGCCAGCGGGACTGGCCGAGCACCTCGGTCTCCAGCGGCGAGATATCGAACGGTCCCATGGTCTTGCTGCCTTCGGTGTTCCGCACCTGCTGCGCGGCGGCGATGAGCCCGCACACGGCGGCGCAGAAGGCGCATATCGCGATAAGCTGAAAGGTTCGCTTCATAGGTGGCTGCTCCCTTGCAGGCCGGTTCCCGGCCGGCGGTTCTGAATCCTCTGTTGCAGAAGTGGGGTTGAGGGTTCAGCGGGCAGCTTCTCGCCAAGCGCTCAAATCGTTCTGGTGTAGGAGTCGGTAAGTGAAACCCAAGGTGTCGCCTGGCGTAGTCTTCCTAACAGGCGGGCCCAGCCGCTCGCCTGACTCATCCCCAGGAACTCCGGCGGCCGAAAGCCCATGCGGCACCTATTGCCTATCCTGGCCCTATGGGCCGTCTGCGGCTTTGCGCTTCGCTGTGGCGCGCAGCAGCCGGCTCCAGGCTATACGCGGCGCGAGATACCGGCTGTAAGGACGGTAACCCCCCCGGTCATCGACGGCGATCTCTCAGACGCCGCCTGGAAGTCGGCCCCGAAGGCAGAAACGTTCGTGGACCGGCAGTACGGGCGCGTGCAGGCTGACCAGACCACCGCGTGGATCCTGTACGACGACAAGTACATCTACGTCGCCTTCTATGCCCACGAGAGCCGGCCGGAAAGCATAACGGCCCGTGAGACCATCCGTGACTATCGATACCAGGGGAACTTCGACTACCTTTCTGAAGATAGCGTGGAGGTGAATTTCGATCCGTTTCGCGGCCATTCGCCGCAGGACCATAGCTACTTTGCGCTCAATGCCATCGGCACGCGGTCGGTGAGCCTGGGCGGGGGCCGTGGCGGCAAGCGGGAGTGGAAGGGGGACTGGGACGGCGCCGTCAAGAGGGTTGCGGACGGTTGGACGGCCGAGATGCGGATTCCGTGGGGCATCCTCAACTATCCCTCCAGCAAGCAGCCTGTTACGTTCGACATCAACTTCAGCCGCGTCCAGAGTCGCACGCGCATCGAGTCGGTGTGGAGCAACATCGGGCCGCAGCAGTTCTACGAGCTGGACGGCCTCTGGACCGGCGTAGTACCGCCGCCCGGCGCGTTCCACCCCCACGTTTCCGTGCTGCCCTACACAATCCCCGGCCTGTACGGAACGCGGCCCACCCTGCGCAGCGGCATGGACGCGCGGTACACGATCACGCCGGAACTGACGGCGGTGGGCAGCCTGAACCCGGATTTCGGCACCATCGAGGGGGCGGTAGAGGGGATCCAGTTCTCTCGCAGTGAGCGGTTTGTACCGGAGCGGCGGCCGTTCTTTCTGGAGGGCGGGGACCTCTTCAACATCAGCAACGTCAACATCATCGGCGCCTACTTCTACTCCAACCGCATCCGGACGTTCGACCTGGGTACCAAGCTGTACGGCAAACTCTCGCCCACGGACACTCTGGGCTTGCTGCACACGGTGGAGTTCTTCAGCCGCGACGACGTAGTGGCCCGGTACCGGCATGACTTCACGCCCACATCCAGCGGCGGCTTCTTCTTCATGCAGAAGAGCGCGGTGGATGACAACAACACTCTGGCACAGCTCAACCAGAGCTCCCGGTGGGGCAAGCTGCTGGTGGACTCCAAGTGGAACCTATCGACCGGGCGGTCGGCCGGCGGCGGGGCGGAGGAGCTGGCGCTGCTCTATCTGGACAAGCGGATGACGTGGGCTATCGGGGGCGCGAACGTCTCGCCGCTCTTCCGCGACGCCGATGGGCTCATCGGCTTTACAGATTACCGCGGCCCCATCGCCCAGTTAAGCTGGAACGCCGAGTGGAGGAAGGGGTACTGGCGCAGGTTCAACTTTCAGATCACGCCGGTCTACTTCTGGCATACAGATGGTCGCCCATTCCAGCGCGGCGGGGACATGAACCTCAACTTCGATACCCGGAGCGACTGGGACATCGGGCTGACGGCGAACCACACCAGCTTCGACGACCAGACGGATGCGACGTGGGGCCTCTCCGTGACGCACGGCGTCTCCAACCGATTCCGGCAGTGGGGGATCTACGTTCAGACGGGACGGCAGGGTGGCAGCCCGTCCACCTTCCTGGGTCCGAGCTTCAGCTATCGCCTCTTCCGCAAGCTGGATGTCTCCTATGCGGGGGCAGTACTGAACTTGGACGGCGTGACACAGCAGCACGTCGCCACTTTGAGCTACGAGATCTCGCCCTCACGGTCCATCGGGGGCCGTGCGGTAGTTCAGGGGGCGGATACGAACTGGTACCTCTCCTACCGGAGCTCTGGGGAGCGGGGCACGGAGACGTACTTTATTGTCGGCGACCCCAACACGCCGCGGTTCAGCCGGCAGGTGCGCGTGAAGCTCGTGTTTTCGCTATGAATGTCCGCCGGGGGTTGAAGCCGCCCGGCTAGTATCAGCCGCCCTCTCGGGCGGACGGGACATAGCGGGCGAGGATCATCGTGCGAGTTTGAGAACCGGTTCTCAAATTGTGGTCGGCGAGGAGAGGGATGCAAGTGGGAGGGAGAAGGGGGCGCAGGTCAACGACCCGCAGCGCGAATTTGACGACTAGATGCTAAATTGAGGGCGGTGGAAGGAGGCGGGCAGGGAGAACGCGGGCCTGCAGGCGGGTTTGTGGGATTCTGGGACCTGGGGTCAATTTCGGGTCGCGGCCCAAAAATGGTACTCATGGTCCTAATCTGGTTAGCGTTCCTGATATTAGGACGCCGGGCTGGAACCCCGGCGCTATTGGAAGGGAAACCGGCTGAAGCCGGCTGGAGATGGTGAGGCTCGGATGAGGGGTGAGGGGGACGGACGGAGTAATGGAGTAGTGGAGTATTGGGATCCAGATTCCGGGACATTACTCCCCCACTCCATTACTCCACCACACCGGAATTTCTCCGGATCAAGAGGTATGTCAAGTGGAGTGCAGGCGCTCGGACAGCCACTCCTATGAGAACTACTCCTGCCGGTTTAGCAGCCGGCGGTCCAGGTCCAGCCGCGGCGGGTCCGGCCACTCGGAGTAGTCGTAGAACCCGATGTCCAGGGAGCGCAGGTTCACCTTCACGCGCAGCCGCAGCGGGGGATTCGAGTCCGTGTCCCAGTCCGAGTAGGCCAGGTAGCTCACCTTGCCGGAGAATCGGTGGACCTTGATGACCTGCGCCTCCTCCACCTCGCCCAGCAGCACGCGCGCGCATCCCTCGTACACCCGCAGGATGGGCTCCAGCTCTCCCAGCACGCTCCGGTGGACCAACAGCGCGTTCTCCACCAGGTGGCCGTAGCGGGAGCGCCGGCAGGCCGCGTCGATCGCCTCCGCGTTCCCGACGGAGAACAGCAGGCTTCCGGCCTCCTCCCGCGCCCGCTGGTAGGTGCCCAGGAACGCCTTCACATCGCGCTGCACGGACAGGGGCAGGCCGGAGAGCGGCTTCTTGCGGCCGAAGCGGGAGAGCGCCAGGTAGACCAGCAGGTCCTCCTGGCGTCGCTGGATGATCTCCGTCCAGGGCTCCGCGCCGGTGGCGCGGCGCACGATGAGGAACGCCCGCTTGAGCGAGCCGAACCGCTCCACCAGCGTCTGGTGCTCCGGCAGCTCCTCCAGTCCCGGCATGCGTCCAAGTCGCGCCAGCGCCTGTACGAAGGGCTCCAGCACGTCCTGGTTCTCCTCGTACAGCCGCTCCGAGACGCGCCTGCGCGGGGCCGCCGCGCGGCGCCGGAACCGGCCCGCGAGGTACTCCTGCCGCGCCTCCTCCCTCCGGAAGAGGTAGAAGACGTTGGGCGCCGCCGCCACGGCGTCCACGCCCAGCTCCGCCTCCAGGTACTGCCGCAGCTCCTGGTGGCTGTAGTACTTCTGGAAGGTGCCGCGGGAGGTGAGCACGCCGTCGCCATAGCTTCGCGCCTCCCGGGCGGCCCGCGCGTCCAGCAGGGACTGGGCGGAGACCACCAGGAGGATCTCGCTTAGCTCCCAGGCGCGGCGCAGCACCTCGGCGCGCTCCCGGGGATCCTCGACGACGTTGATGACGTAGCCCAGGTTGACCACCGGGGCGGGGGTCCGGGGCGCGTCCGGCCGGTGGACCGGGTCCCAGCCGGCGCACGGAACCTCCATCGACTGGAGGAGCTCCAGGTCCCGGCCGCGGCCGCAGCCATAATCAAAGAGGGAGCGGCGCGTGAGCAGACCGTCCCGCACCAGGCACTGGACGGGCACGGACAGCCCCTGGCGGCGGATGGCCGTCTTATGCCGGAGCACAACGGGAGTGGACATAGGTGTCAACACCCACGTGCAGGGAGGATCTGCTCTAGCGTCACTACGTGCACTCTGTGTCTGCCGATGAGCTACAGCCGCAACCTGTCATCCCGGGCGGGCTTCCGCTTAGCGGAGCGAGCGTAGCTCCGCGGCCCGCCAAGCGAGGGACCTGCTTTACGGTATCTGTACGTACTCTGTATCTACAGATGAGCTATCGTAGCAATCTGTCATCCCGAGCAAAGCGAGGGATCTGCTTTACGGTAGCAGCGCGTACTCTGTGACTCCAGTATCCGTACCGTGCCTTGTCATTCCGACCGGAGGGAGGATCTGGCCGCTCTGTCCCGGAGCCAGATTCCTCGCTGGCGCTCGGAATGACAGATTTCACGACTACCGATGGAATCTAGAATCATCCTACCCACCCGCAGCCGGCGGTACGGCGTGGGCAAGGAGATAGGCGGGGCGGTGTACGTTCACCGGGCGTATGAGCGCGTCCTGGGCGCGCCGGTGGCGGAGGCGAAGGTCTGGATTCCGGCGGAATTCCCGTACGTGGTGGTGAAGCTGAACGGCCGCACCGGCGCCGTCACTTTCCTCGCCTCCCCGGACTTCGACACCAGCCCGGAGCCCCTGATGGGTGACCACTGGATCGTGCCACCCGACCGACTGCCCCGGCTGGTGCGCCAGTGCGCTGACCCGTACATCTACCACCACAAGTGGCTCATGGTGCGCGACGACTATCCGGGTTTCGACGTGGAGGAGAGCAAGCGCCGCTCCGCGCGCTGGCTGGGGCTGCCGGACGTGGACAAGTCCCGCGTGGGGCGGTGGAGCTACTGGTCCGCCTACGTGCTTCCGCGGCTCACCGACGGCGGCAGTTAGGTGGAGCAAGCGGTTGCACCAAGCGCCGCCGTGGTAACATGGAGCTACACTGGCGAACCGGTCGAACGGCCCCTGGTTGCTGACCTGCTGGACTTCCGCCTGCGTGAGCCCCTCCGGCCGCCCTGTTTTGGAGCCTATTCCGTAGTCACCGTGACGCCCGCGGCCCGCTGACCGACCTGGGATTCGTGGAGGGTGACGGTAATCGGCACCCGCAGGTACCGCATGAATCGAAAAAGCCGATCGCTTGTGAAGTGCTCCAGCTTGCCTCCCAGAATCTCGGACACCCGCGACTGCCGCGTGTGCATAAGCCGGGCTGCCTGTGTCTGGTTTAGCCCCTCCCTCTCGAGGATCCGACGGATGGATCGGGCCAGCTCCGCCTTGAGGCGCTCCTCCTCCGCTTCTGGCACGTCCAGGTCGGCGAAGATGTTCCCACTGCCTAGCGTGAAATCGCAGGTGCTCTGGTCGCTCTGACGTATTTTCATGGCCGATACGCCTCCCTCTGCTCCGTATTCCGGCTCATTCTTATGGATGCTCCAGGTCTGAACCCCATTCATCGCACAGATGCCGCGCGTCTCGAAGCCCCCAAGAACACAACCTGGTCGGGCCGCTGGTTCCCGCTTCGCATAACCGAGTATCCCATATTTGGGATATACCGTCAACTCACTTGAGGTCGATTCAACCTGCGCGCGAGCGAAGCGTAATACTCCTTCATACCGTCCCGGCAGAGGGATTCCGCCTCCGCCCGGCCGTCCGGCGTACGGAGTCCGCGCCACACCGCCGGGTGCACCTGGTAGTACGCCCGGTCGCGGGCGTAGCCCACGAAGTCCAGCCTCGCGAACCGGTCGAACGGCCCCTGGTTGATGACCTGCCGCACCTCCGCTGGCGTGAGCCCCTCCGGCCGCGCCATTTTGGCGCTGCGGCTCTCCACCGGCTCGCCGCAGGCCGCGCCGTCCAGGTAGAACCAGTGAAAGCGCCGGTTCACCTCCGCCACCGGGGCCCGCCCCTGCGCGTCCACGCACTCCAGCAGCGCCAGGAGCCACACCGGCTTGTAGGAGGCGGTCATGTCCATCTCCGTGAGGAACCGCAGGAAATCCTGGTAGAGGGAATCCTCCGTCACCTCCGTGAGGCCGAACCGCTCCCGGATCTCGCCGACCCGGTCCAGCCGGAAGTACGGCACGCGGTTCCGGCCGCCCAGCTCCACCACCTCGTCCGCCGGCAGCTCGCCTCTCTCCCAGCGGACCTGTACCCAGCTTTCCGACTTCCGGAGCAGCCGGGAGAGCGCGGGCGCGGTGACCATCCCCTCGACGTTCTCCTGCCAATCAAAGATGTCCACGGGCTGGTAGTCCGTGGCCCTGAGGTGGAGGGGCAGCTCCTGGGGCAAGGAGCCGTCGTCCTGGAAGACGCGGGCGCCGTCGCGGTACTGCGCCTTCCGACGCACTCGGTGCAGGCTCAGGGGCCGTCGTGGCGTGAACATGCGTCCAGAAGTACGGGCACGCACTCGTGCTCGTGCGCGGCCCATGACGCGGTTGGCTATCAGCCGTAAATGAAGAGGCTGACCGCCCGCAGCTAACTTGCGGGCAATCGCTCGCCTAGCTTAACTTGGAGGTACGATAGCCCTTCAGACGCCCACTGGGGTGGATCCAGCTGGTTCGTTGGAATCCCGCACGCATCATGGAGACC
>CAYNFH010000060.1:0-13068 GCA_964396385.1 uncultured Chthonomonadaceae bacterium
CCTGCAATAGTAGCTACTAATCTGAAACAGACTCAGGAGCCTCACCCTCCCGTTCATGTCACCGTTACGGCGTACTGCCTAACGAAACAATCTCGGACCGCTACTCGCGAACGCTCTCGTGGGTGGTGATGACCACGGTGCGGGTCGGCGCGTCCCAGTAGGCGGATCCGCCTACCGCCATCGCCGCGAACTGCATCGGCACGAACAGCGAGCCGTTTCGCAGCTCCGCGCTGGAATCCAGCCGGCGGCGCTCGCCGTTCACGATGGCGATGCGGCTGCCCACCGCCAGGCGGATCCCACCGTGCCGCGCCCGGATGACCTGGCTGCCCGGGTCGTACGTGTAGTCGAACTCACCGGCCTGGGCAAAGGCGCGCAGCGGGATCATCGGGATGCTTCCCCGCATGTACGGCTTCACCGTTCCGAAGCTCACGTTTCGGTCGTCGATCATCACACCGATATCGTGGACCACCGGCTCCGCTCCGGGATTCTCCGACTCGCCCTGATAGAAGCGATCATCCTTCGGGGCCGTCTCACTGTCCACGCGCTGGTGGTCGAGGTCCTCGTTGTACCGGTCGATCCGGTCGCCCTTGAAGCCGCTGTCGTCGAAGGCGTAGCGCGCGTCATCCGGCGAGCGATGGTAGGCGCGGTCGCCGTAAAAGGCGATCTGCCGGTCCATCCTCACCCCGAATTCCGAGCCGGCCTTCAGGTTCACGTCCCCGGGCTTCTGCTTGCTCAGCTCGTTGTACAGGTAGCCCGCGCCCGCGCCGAGCAGCACGCTCGCGATGGTGTTCTGGCGCGTGATCGCTCCTATAATGAGCCCGGCGCCCGCGCCGATGCCGATGAACTTGGCGCGGTCCTTGCTCTTGTCCTTCGTCGCCACCAGGTAGCCGGAAGAGCTCCGGCGGCAGCTCTTGTTGTCCAGGGAGACCACGCTAGCCTCCAGGGAGCGGGAGTCGCCGTTCGGGAAGACCACCCGGCGAAAGTCCAGGTCCAGCACGCCCGGTTTATCGTCGATGGCCGGAAGAGCTTCCCGCACCACTCCCTCCACCTTGGTGCCGCGCGGCATGCCGGCGTCATTGCGGCCGTAGATCACGGTGGCCGAGAACCGGTCGCCCGGGCGGCTGGTCTTGCTGCTGAGAGACGTTTCCAGCCGGACGGGGACAACGGCGCCATCGGGCAGGTCGATCTCGTGTCGCTCCACGGCGGGAGCGGGGGGTGGGGGGGCATCGGGCAGGGGCGGCGCCTGCGCCAGGGTCAGTCCGCTGCTTATGACAAGCAGCGCGGAAGCCGCGGCCAGCGAGGCCCGTACACGCATACCACGCGGATTCAACAGACTCCCCCAGAATTGGGGGCCGGGGGGCTGAGGCAATACGTCAATGCACATGTTACTTCCCTCCTCGCACCAGTAAACGACGCGCCACAAGCGTCGTGACCGAGGGCGCGATGACGGTACTCTGCTATTGTAACTCATGCGGCCGGGCGTCGAGTTCCGTGCTGAACAGCGACGCCATACCGGGGTAGTCGGATGACGTGTCGATAGGGCGGATCGTAAACTGCATGTGGAGGTAGACTCGTGTTGCGGCCCGCCCATTTCAGAACCTGCTCAGAGCAGGACAGGGGCGGCCCCAAGAAAGGTTCGTGCCCCTCGGCGGCCGGACCGGTACGGAGAGTAATCCATGCAGATCACTCATCGTCCGCTGCTGCGCGCGGCGGCGATACTCTTGCTCGTGGCGTTCCCGGGCGCCTGCCTCGCGCAGGGCTACCTGCTCCAGGACCTGGGCGTCATTAGCTCTGGCTCCAGCGTCGGCAACGCCATCAACGCGTCCGGACAGGTTACCGGCCAGAGTGGAAGCCACGCCTTCCTGTTCAACGGTACCAAAATGCTGGATCTCGGCACCTTGGGCGGGAGCAGCAGCCAGGGCCACGGCATCAACACGGCCGGCCGCGTCACCGGCTGGTCCGGCACAGCCCTCAACGCTACACACGCCTTTGTCTACACCGGAACAGGCTTGACCGACCTAGGCACCCTGGGCGGCACCAACAGCTATGGCCAAGCCATCAACGACAGCGGGTACGTGGCCGGCTCCTCCGATATCAGTGGCGACACGGCCCAGCACGCTTTCCTTTATAATCCGAGCACCGGTTTCATGCAGAACCTGGCGACGCTCGGAGGTATGAACAGCCACGGATACGCTATCAACTCCGGCAACAACGTGGCCGGGGACTCTCAACCCGCGGGAACCTCCAACTATCACGGCGCCCTCTTCTCCGCCCAGGTCAAGCAGGACCTCGGCACGCTGGGAGGCTCCAGCAGCCACGCCACCGATATCAACGACAACAACCAGGTCGTGGGCTACTCGAAGCTCACCGGCGATGGCAACGAGCACGCCTTCCTCTTCTCCAATAACACTCGTTATGACCTGAGCACCTTCGACGGCGGTGGGGACAGCCACGCGTTCGGTATCAACAACCGGGGCTGGATAGTTGGCTCGTCGTCGGATTCGAGCAACACGAATAGCGAGCGCGCCTGCGTGTGGGATTACCTCCTCCACATCCACGACCTGGCATCCCTGGTGGCGCCTGGCGGGACGCTCAGCCTGCCGAATGCGGCACAGATAAACGACAGCGGCCAGATCTGCGGCACCATGAACGTAACCGGCGGCACCCACGCCTTCCTGCTCACGCCAGTCCGCCCGCACGTGCTCTGGAGCAACAACGCCAACAGCCAGATCTCCCGCTGGAGCATCACCCAGCCCGGTGTGCTCACGTACGCTAACTACGGCCCCTACCCCGGCTGGCAGGCTATCTCCATCGCCACCGGCGGATCGGACGGCAAGCCGCGCATCCTCTGGCGCAATGTGGACGGGCGCATCTCCCTCTGGACCGTGAACCTGGACGGCTCCTTCACCACCGACGACTACGGCCCATATCCCGGCTGGCAGGCACAGCAGGTGGTGGTGGGCGCCGATAGCAAGTCGCGCGTGCTGTGGGTCCACACCGCGGACAATTCCATCTCGCTCTGGACCATCAACGCTCCCGGCAGCTTTGCCTACGACGACTACGGTCCGTTTCCCGGCTGGGCCGCCAAAAGGATCGGGATCGGCCCGGACAATCTCCCGCGAGTCCTGTGGGTCTACCAGAACACCCAGAAGATTTCCTTCTGGACCATCACCGCCCCGGGCAAGTTCACCGTCAACGATTACGGACCTTTTCCTGGCTGGACCGCTAACGCCCTCGCGATAGGCGGAGACGGCAAACCGCGAATCCTGTGGGTGCGCAGCGTGGACGAGAAGATTTCTCTCTGGACCGTCAAATCCGATGGGAGTTTCACCACGGACGACTACGGGCCGTTCTCCGGCTGGATCCCGCTGGAGCTGGCGGTTGGCTACGACAACCAGCCGCGCGTCCTGTGGCAGAACACAGGGACCCTCCAGTACTCGCTCTGGAGCATCTACGCTCCCGGCGCGCTCACGTATGAGAACTACGGCCCCATCAGCGGCTGGACCCCGGTGGGGATGACAGGCGGCATTGAGTGACAGGGTGACCTGGTGACCTGGTGACTAGGGGAGGCTCTCTTCCAGTGGCATGCTGTGTGCATCCCGCATTCTTACCTGTTGCTATTGTCTGCTGTACGAGGAGGAGACTGATTCCATGAAGCGCACCTGTTCTCGGTTCTCCGTTCTTGCGTCCCTGCTGGTCTGGGCCATACGTGCCGGATCCCAGACCGCCGTGCTCACCTACCACAACGACAATGCCCGCACCGGCCTGAACGCGACGGAGACCACGCTCACGGTATCCAACGTCAATGCCGCCCAGTTCGGCAAGCTCTTCTCTCAGCCCGTTGACGGCCAGATCTACGCGCAGCCGCTGGTGGTGCCGGGTGTCTCCATCCCCGGCCAGGGCGTACACAACTTCGTCATCGTTGCGACGGAGAACAACAGCGTCTACGCCTTCGACGCGAACAGCGCATCCGGCGCCAACGGCACGCCGCTCTGGCAGGCCAACCTGGGTACAGCCGCGCTCAGCTCTCACTTTCACGACTACAAGAACCAGGCGGACGGAATGTACCACGATCTGGTCCCGGAGATGGGCATAACAGGCACGCCGGTAATCGATCCGACCTCCAACACGCTCTATGTTGTGGCGTTTACGGAGGATACGCTCCAGGCCCAGGCTGTCTCCTACGTCTACCACCAGTGGCTGCACGCCCTCGACGTGGCCACTGGCGCCGAGCGGCCGGGCAGTCCTGTGGAGATACTGGGGCAGGTGCCGGGGTTCGGCTACGACAGCGTCGCCGGCGCCATCCCGTTCCGTCCCGGTCAGCAGCTACAGCGGCCGGGACTGGCGCTCTGGAACGGCATCGTCTACATCGCCTTCGCTTCCCACGCGGATGCGGACCCGTATCACGGCTGGCTGATGGGATACAACGGCGTGACGCTGAACCAGGTGGCCACCTACTGCACCACGGCCAACGGCAGCGAGGCCGGCATCTGGATGAGCGGCGCGGCGCCTGCTCTTGGCGGCTCCGGGCATATCTACCTGGCGACGGCCAACGACGACTTCGGCTCCTTCAATCCCTCCGCCGGCAACTACTCGGAGAGCTTCCTGAAGCTCTCGACGGACTCCGGCCTGACGCTGGTGGACTACTTTACGCCTTACAACTGGTCCAACTTGGATGCTACGGACGCGGACTTAGGGTCGGGCGGCGTGGTGGTGCTTCCCGATTCAGTGGGCAGCGCCGCCAACCCGAACCTGCTTGTGGGGGCCGGTAAGCAGGGGACCATCTATCTCTTGAGCAGGGACAACCTGGGCCAGTTCCACCCTGACGGCGACTACGTGGTCCAGACGCTACCGGGCGCCATCACCATGGCGTTCTGCACGCCCGCATTCTTCTACGACCGGATTTTCTACTGCGGAAATGGGGACGTAATGAAGGCGTTCGAGTTCGCCAATGGCCAGTTTTACCCTCCGTATGCCATGGACTTTACGGACTGGAGCCATCCCTTCGACTATCCCGGCGCTACGCCCAGCGTCTCCGCCAACGGGACCGGCGACCCATATAACGGGATCGTCTGGATCATTGAGAACGTGAGCGGCAGCCAGACGGACCACAGCCAGCCCGGCAAGGCGGTGCTGCACGCGTATAGAACGTCCGATCTTTCCACCGAGCTGTACAACAGCAGCCAGGCGCCCAATGGCCGGGACGACCCGGGCAATTACGTGAAGTTCTCCGTCCCCACCATCGCCAACGGCCACGTCTACGTGGGCACTGCCAACAGCCTCGTCGTCTACGGCCTGCTATAGTGACCGCTGCCTGTCAGGTCAGTAGGACAGGACGCCGTTTACCGGATCCCACGTGAGGTAGTGGCCGGACTCGAAGTCCTGGCGGGTGCCTGCGCCGAAGGCGTATTCGTTGTCCTGCGGGGCGCCGAAAAAGCCGATGCCGCCATGGGCGAGATAGAAGTCCCACAGGCCATGTACGTCATTGACTTCAAAGGTTCCCCAGACCGAAGCCATGATGCACAGCCGGCCGTCCGCGCCGCCATCGCAGTCCTGAACCTCCGCCGAGTAGCCGGCATCGGACCAGGTGTGCGCCCACGGGCTCCCGCCGTTGTCGTAGGGGTTCCCCAGGACGGGTTGCCCCAGCCCGTAGTAGTAGCTCTGGACGTCCGGATTGGTGGTGCCGTCGGCGTAAACACCCTCGTAGGTGGACAGCCACTGGAAATCCGGATAAGACAGCTTGGGGTTGCCCGCGGAGTCCAGCACGCCATAGTACAGGCCGGCAGCCGGATTATCCTTCCACTGGAACCAGATGCCCAGCCGCACGTACGGAGTGGCCTGGATGGTCTGGAACGCGGTCACGAGGTTGGCGTCCTGTGTCGATTGGTCTACCTGCCGCGTGCTCCAGCCGAACTCGGTGATATAGGACGCTTTTGACGTTGCCAGTCCCTCGTACCTGGTGTAGGCCGAGCGGACCCAGTCTTCATACTGCTGGAAGTTGGCAGAGCTGGTTAGCTGGCCCGTATCTATGTAGATGTGCTGCCCCACTCCATCCAGAGGGTAGGCGCCGTACTGAGCCATGACCGACGCGAAGGAGCCCACGCGGTTGATGCCCACGTTATACGTGTCGTCTACGTACTGGGCGCCCGCGTTCCTGTAGCTGTAGATGCCGCCGATGCTGTGGCCCAAAACACCTCCAAAGAAGAGGGTGACGTCGTTGATATGGTTCGTCTGGTGCACGGCGACCCAGCTCCGGCTGAGCATCCAGCTATAGTTGGAGGGGTAGAGAAAGGTGCCTCCGACGAAGACGCCCGGGGAAGGGCTGCTGGTCCATGCGTTCGGCTCGTTCCAGATCTCATACAGCTTCACCCGGCCATGAAAATGCTGGACGATCGGCGCCACGGCGCTGGCCGCGAAGCCATCCACGTAGGCGTTATCGCCGCTGCCGCCGGTATTCTCGTAGTTGTTGGCGCACCAGTCGGACTGTGAGCCGGGCCAGGATCCGCCGTCTATGAGGAGCAGTACCTGGAGCCCGGCCGCCCGGCAGTTGTTTACCGCCGTGTCGTAGTAACCCAGCATCGCCGGATCCCAGCTCGTGTGGCCGGGGATGAGACGCATCTCTATCCGTATCCAGCCGGCTTCGCCCTGGCTTATCTGGGCGCACACGGCCGGCGTGAGGAACGTATTCCCGTTGTTGTCGATGGCCCAGCCGTTGTCCACCCCCATGGGCCCGGATGCGGCGGCGCTTCCGGCTGCGCCTGCCATCACAGCGAGTACTGCCAGAAAAGCCGGCGGCTTCATTCTAGAGCGGTTCCTCTCTACTGTCGTAGGGGCAATCAATGTCCCACCTGCCGTACAGTTTGCCGGTTGACCATCGATTCCTTCCAGCGAACTCGTGTGAAGGCCCGCCCGGGATAGAGCTGCGCGCGCGAAGGAGGAATCTTTGCGTGTTGCGGGAAGTTACCGTCTACTACGTTTTCCGGCCGTATTCCCGAGCGTAAGCCAACACCAGCAGGGAATGCCGTCACCCCTCTGATCCCGGCCTCCACGCGCGGACTCACCTCTCGAAAGGAGAGCACTATTCATGTTCGTCTCTGCCGTTCTCCGTCGCCCGGCGGCGCGCTTCCTCTTCGCGCTGCCCGCCCTATTACTCCTGAGCGGCCCGGCCGCTCTCGCTTCAACCACCCTGCACAGTTTCAGGAGCCAGGTCATCAACGGGTACTATCCTGTGGGCAGGATGGTACAGTGGTCGGACGGCAATCTCTACGGGACCACCCAGTATGGAGGCGCCAATAACAACGGGGCGATCTTCCAGTACAATCCGGCCACTACCGTCGCCACCGTCGTCTACAGCTTCACCGGGTATGGCGCAGCCGGCACGGGGTATGACATTGTGACCGGCCTGATCCTCGCCGACGACGGCAAGATGTACGGGGCGGCCGCCAACGGCGGGGCCAACGGTTACGGGACGGTCTTCCGTTTCGATCCCTCTGCCTCCCCACCGGTAACCAGGATCCACAACTTCAACTATGTGGCTGCCGACGGCGCGCAGCCACAGTTCGACAGCATCTTCCAGGCCAGTGACCACAACCTGTACGTCGCCACGGCGTATGGAGGCGCCAATCTCCTGGGCGCCCTGTGCAAGATGGCGCTGGACGGCACGGGCTTCCAGGTCATTCACAGCTTCAAGTCCGGCGTCACTACTGACGGTTACTACCCGTTTTCCGGCGTGGCGGAGGGCAATGACGGCAAGCTGTACGGCACCACGCTCAACGGCGGGGCGAACGGATACGGCATCGTCTACTCTGTGAATAAGGACGGCAGCGGCTTCACCGTTGCCCATAATTTCAGCTACTCCTCCACGGATGGGCGCAATCCCTACTGGGGCTTGACTAAAGGCCTGGACGGCAAGCTGTACGGTACCACTCAGTATGGGGGTTTCTACGACTTGGGCAATGTGTACAGCATCGATCCCTCGGCGGGCGGTGCCTTCTCCATCGTCTACAGCTTTGACGGCGAGACCGGCGCCTACCCGCAGAGCGGATTGAGCCTAGACACCACCGGCAACCTGTACGGCGCGAGCACGGCCGGCGGAGCCAACGGCTACGGCACCGCCTTTATGCTGGATACCTCTACGCCGCGGAACTACACCGTTCTGACCAGCTTCACCGGGGCGGATGCCAACAATCCGCTGAGCCCGCCCATTCTGGGGTCGGACGGCAACCTCTACGGCGTCAGCCAGTACGGCGGGCTGGAGGTCCAGTTCGCCAACAGTACCGGCTCCGGCTCTCTCTACACTATCCCCGCCGGGGCGGGCAGCGCCACGCTCCTCCACTCTTTTAACGTCTACGAGGATGGGTACGACTCGGTGAGCAGCCTCATCCTTGGCGTCGATGGCAATCTGTACGGCGTCACCTTCTATGGCGGGGTCCTCAATGCAGGAATCTTCTACCAGGCGACTCCGGCCGGCGCTTACCAGATCCTGCATACCTTCAATAACAGCACCCAGGAGGGCCAGAACCCCACCAGCATCATCCAGGGGCCGGACGGCAACTTCTACGGCACCTGCGCGACCGGCGGACGGTTCGGGAGCGGCACGGTCTGGATGATGGATGGCTCCGGCAACCTCACCGTGCTGCACCACTTCCGCTACCGGGACGGCGGCTATCCGCACGGGCGGTTGCTGTTCGGCGCGGACGGAAAGCTGTACGGGACCACAGCCAATGGCGGCGCTACAGGATACGGCACGGTCTTCACGCTGGCTACGGACGGCACCGGTTTCGCCGACCTGCACGACTTCGACCCGGCCTTCAACCACGACGGATCCACTCCGTACGCCGGATTGGTCCAGGATGCTGCCGGCACGCTGTACGGTGCGACGCTGAATGGCGGCGCGAATGGGTACGGCGCTTTCTTTAAGCTGAATACGAACGGGACAGGCTACTCCCTGCTTCACAGCCTCACATTTGCGGAGGGCTACTCCCCTTACGCGACCCCGCTGCTGATCGGCTCGACCGTCTACGCAGTCTGCCTCTACGGCGCGACGAGCAACACCGGGTCGCTCATCTCGGTAGACACGTCTTCGGGCGCCGTAAACGTGCTGCACCCGTTCAGCTCTGCCATCGATGGAGCAAACCCGTACGGTGATCTCTACCTGGGAGCAGACGGCCTCATCTACGGCGCCAACGCATTCGGTGGGCCGGCATCGGGGAATGGCACGGTCTGGAAATCGAGCACGGGCGGCGCCGTGCTCGTGCTTCAGACCTTCACGGCCGCGACAGGGAGGTTTCCTTACGGTGGCGTGGTCGTCGACGCCACCTTAAACGTCTACGGGACCACTTCGCAAGACGGCCCCAACGGAGGCGGGACGCTGTTCAGCATCCCGTGATTTGGGGGCTATGTGCGTGTGTGCGTGATGTCGGACTCACGCACACACGCACACCGCCGTCCCTACGGCGTGCTGTTGGTGGTGTTGAGAAAGACCGTGACCGTGTGGTCGTTCGCGTTCGATATTGCGACGTCTGGCTGTCCGTCGTTATTCACATCTCCAGTCGCGGCAAACCGCGGATTGTTGCCCGTGGTGAACTGTACTCCGGCCGCAAAGGTGCCGTTGCCGTTGTTCCGGAGCACCGTGAAGTAGTTGGTGCCGGCGTTGGGGATCACCAGGTCCGGAAAGCCATCCCCGTCCAGGTCTGCGCTATCCAGGTAGTGGGGGTACGCGTTGGCCGGATAGTCGTGCCGGGCGGCGAACGTACCGTCCCCATTGTTGATCCAGACAGAGACCTGGCCGCTGAAGTAGTTGCTGGCCACCAGGTCGGGGGCGAGGTCGCCGTTGACGTCGACGGCCAGGACCTGGGGCATGTAGCCGCCGCTATACGTGTTGCCGGGCGTAAACAAGCCCGTGCCGTCGCCGAAGTAGGTGATCAGATTCCCGTTGCCACCGACGGCCAGATCCTGATTGCCGTCTCCATTGAAGTCTTCGGAGGCGAGGCCGGAAGCGGCAGACCCGCCGTTGTAGGTGCCGGCCGGCGTGAACGTGCCGTCCCCGTTGTTCAACAGCACGCCCAGGTCGTTTGTGCCGTTGTTCGCCACAGCCAGGTCGGGGAACCCGTCGCCGTTGAAATCGGCCGAGGTGAGCCCGTAGGGCGTCGCTCCACCCACGGAGTAGCTTACTGCGTGCGCAAAGGTGCGGTTCCCCTGGTTGATGAGCACGTTCACCGTGCTCGCGTTCGCGTCGATGTAGACGAGGTCCAGCACCCCGTCGTTATTCACATCCACGGCCAGGATACGGGTGACGTACCCGGTTCCGGTGACGTAGTCCACCGGCGCATCGAAGGTGCCGTCCCCGTGGCCGTAGACCACGGAGATACGGTTCCCATTCGCCACCGCGATGTCCGCATTGCCGTCGCCGTCTATATCAGCGACGGTCAGTCCTTGCGTCTCCCCGGAGAGTGGGATAATCACCGGCTGTGCGAAGGTAATATCTCCCGCTGCACGTGCGGAGAGCCCGACGCCCGCGGCGGCAAAGAGGACGAGCGCGGTCAGCGACAGGCGGCGCGTTGAGCGGAACAGAACTGCCAGACAACGGATGCTGAACATGGTAGCTCCTCCTTTCGGGCACACGGCAAGAGAGTGTTGCGATTGGTACCTTCGTGCTTGGCAAGTGGAGTCCTCTTACTGGGGGTGCGAATCAACTTTGTGGCAGATGGCCCAATACGGGGCTGCGACCCCAGGCTGAACCCTGGGGCTGGGTGGCCTCCGGCCGGGCGCCCGCCGCGGGCGCATTCGTGACAGCGAGACTGGCTACGACCTACTCCCCCTCTCCTGTTCTTCGGGGGGCGAGCGTTTGGAGTCGAGCGAGCGCAGGCTCCGCGAAGCTCCCTTGGGGGCAGGCGGTGAGGGCTGCCCGCGCCGGCAAGTTGTGTTACCACAAACGTGCAACGCACCCGAGAAAGGAGGAATCGGGGCGCAAACCGCGAAGGTGCTATTTGCTACACTTTTCGGCGGTATTGACCAGTGGAAGTCCGTCCAGCAGGCAATGGGCTGCTTACTTCCTCACTTCCACACTTTCCCACCTCCGCACTTCTGCAACGAGGAGAGACTCGGATGAAGCGCACTCTGCTCGGTAGTTCCACCGCCCTCCTGGGTGCGTCGGCGCTGTGCGGTCTCTGCGCCGCCGCCGGGGCGCAGTTGACGGAGGAGAAGTTCGGCCCCGTCGTCTACGGACCGCCCGGCGTGAGCCTCAGCAGCGACGGCAAGGTCCTGTTCAACGCGTTCGCAGGCGACAACGTCCACGCGTATGAGTTCGTCCCGGACACCCCGAACGGCGTGGGCGGGACCACGTCGCTGCTATTCGTGTGGACTTCAGGGTTCTACACCCTAGGATCCGCGGCCTCCGCCTTCGGCGCGGCCGGATGGCGCGAGGACCCGGCCTTCAGCACGGACCACGCCACGGTGCTGGAGAGCGGGCTCGGCCCCGTGTCCTTGCCCCAGTTGGACCCGGGCCCCACCTATGCGCCGGTGAGCCGCGCGTGGGCCATCAACGATTCCGGCCTAGTGGGAGGCACGTCGTTCTATTCATCGGCCACCACGTCGGAGTACCACGCCGTACAGTGGGACCTGAGCTCGGACGGCGCCGTCGTAGACCTCAACGGGCCGGTTCCCGATCCGGCCTTTGTGCTCAACCAGGTGAACGGGATCAACGACTTTGGGGACCTGTGCGGGGCCGCGGTGGTGGGCGGCACGTTCCACGCCTTCCTCATGATCGCCGGCTCGCCTGCCACGGACCTGGGCACGCTGATCCCCGGGGGATGGAGCATCGCCCTGGGCGTGGACGACTTCGACGACGTGGTCGGTTACGCACTGGGGCCCGGGGGGACTCACGTGGGCTGGGTGGCGCCGGGGGGAGCGGGCCCGTTGATTATCCTGCCGCCCTTACCGGGCAAAACGTACAGCGTGGCTCGCACCATCGATATGACGATGGGCGATATCGTCGGCTGGAGCCAAACAAGCTCGGGCCCCGGCAACTGGTACACGCCCTCGGCAACAGCGACCATCTGGCCCGCCTTTACGACGACTCCGGTTGACGTCAACACGCTGGGCTCGTTTGGAGCAGACAAGTTCATCGCTGCGACGGGCGTGAACGACGCGGGCCAGATCGCCGGCGAGGGGATCGACGCCGGCTCCCACTTCGCCTATGTTCTTTTCCCGCCAGGCAGCCCGCCATAGGTCCGTTCCGGCTCAACGCTGAACACTCTTAGAGACTGTATAGAAGGGCACCTCCCCCTAACCCCCTCCTTCTCAAGGAGTGGGAACCTACCGCCGCAGAGTGCTCCCTCCCCTTACGAAGGGGAGGGTTGGGGTGGGGTTCCTATACAGACTCTTAGAACGGAGAGCAATACCGATGTTAAGCCTTGAAGTTCTCCATCGCCCGGCAGCGCGCGTGCTCCTCGCGCTGCCCGCCCTGGTGCTCCTGAGCGGCGCGCCCGTTCGGGCATCGACTACCCTTCACGCCTACAGCAACCAGTACTACAACGGCCAGTATTCCTTTGGCAGGCTGGTGCAGGCGCCGGACGGGTTCCTGTACGGGACTACGGTGTACGGGGGCGCCGGCGCCGGGACCATCTTCCGCGAGGACCCGACCACCAATATCCTCACGCTGGTCTACAGCTTCACGGGCGGGGGCGCAGCGGGCACCGGCAGCTATCCGGCCTCCAGCCTCATCGCCGCGAATGACGGCAAGCTGTACGGGACGACGGAATACGGCGGGCAGTATGGAGCTGGCACGGCCTTCTGTGTCAGTATCTCGACCAGCCCCGTCACCGTTACCAAGATCCACGACTTCCAAGCCGTAGCCGCCAACGGCGCGTATCCCATTTACGACAGCGTCATCCAGGCGAGCGACACCAATCTGTACGGTACGACTAACCAGGGCGGCACCTACGGCGCCGGCACGGTGTGGAAGATGGCTCTCAATGGAAGCGGCTTCACGGTGCTGCACAGCTTCCACACCACCTTTGCCACGGACGGAGGCTACCCCTATGCCGGCGTGGTGGAGGGGAACGACGG
>CAYNFH010000060.1:13078-28289 GCA_964396385.1 uncultured Chthonomonadaceae bacterium
GACGGCAGGCTCTACGGCGCCGCTTATCAGGGCGGGGCGAACAACTACGGCGCCGTCTACTACCTGAACAAGGACGGCACCGGCTTCGGCCTGGCCCACTCCTTCATCAACGCCTACACGGACGGGCGGAATCCTCAGACGGCGCTGACAAAGGGCACCGACGGCAAGCTCTACGGCACCACTTACTACGGCGGGTTCTATGACGCCGGCACCGTCTATAGCATCGATCCGGGCGCGGGCAATGCGTTCAGCATCGTCTACAACTTTGATGGCGAGACCGGTGCGTATCCCTATAGCCCCCTGAGCGTAGACAATACCGGCAACCTTTACGGCACCACCAGCCAGGGCGGAGCAAACGGCTACGGCACCGCCTTCATGCTGGATCCGTCGCTCACGTTTAGCGACCTCGTCAGCTTCAACGGGGCGGATGCGCTCTATCCGTACGCCCCGCCCATCCTGGCTGCCAACGGCAATCTGTACGGCGATAGCGAATATGGCGGCCTGGAGGTTCAGCTAGCCAACAGCACCGGGTACGGCTCTCTTTACAGCATCACGATCGATCCCGTCTCCGGCGCAGCCAGCTCCACGCTCCTCCACTCCCTTAACCAGTATGAGGACGGTTTCAACCCGCAGAGCAGGCCCGTACTGGGCGCCGACGGCAACCTTTACGGCGTCACCATCAACGGCGGAGTCCTCAACCAGGGCGTGTTCTACCAGGCCACGCCTGCCGGCGGTTACCAGATCCTGCACACCTTCAACAGCTACGCGCAGGAAGGCTACCAACCTCGGAGCGTGATCCAGGGACCGGATGGCAACTTCTACGGCACGTGCCTTTATGGCGGGCGGTACGGCTACGGCACGGTCTGGATGTCGGACAGCTCCGGCAACCTTACCGTGCTGCACCATTTCCGCAGCCGCGACGGCTCCTATCCGTGGGGGCGGCTGCTCTTCGGCCAGGACGGCAACCTGTACGGCGCAACGGTATACGGCGGCTTCGCCGGATACGGCACGGTCTTTAAGCTGGCGACGGACGGCAGCGGGTTCGCGGATATACACGACTTCGATCCGTCCTTCAACCACGACGGCTACAGCCCATTCGCCGGACTCGTGCAGGATGCAGGCGGCACGCTGTATGGAGCGACGTTATACGGCGGCGCGTATGGCTACGGCGCGTTCTTCAAGTTGAACACGAACGGCACCGGTTACGCGCTGATTCACATCCTGACTTACGCGGATGGCGCCGCTCCGTTTAGCACGCCGGTCCTTTCCGGCGGGATCTTCTATGCCGTCTGTAATAGCGGGGGGAGCGGGTATGGGACGCTCGTCTCTGTGGCTACGGCTACCGGGACGACCACCAATCTCCACTCCTTCAACTATTCCACGGAGGGAGCGTTTCCCTATGGCGACCTCTTCCTGGCGGGGGATGGCAATCTCTATGGCACCAACAACAATGGCGGCCCATCCTCCGGCAGCGGCACGGCCTGGAAATCCACCATCGCGGGTGCGGTGACGGTCCTCCAGACCTTCAATGCCAGTACGGGAAGGTTCCCGCGGGGAGGTGTCGTACTAGACGCCGCTGGAGTCGTCTACGGTACCACGACATCAGACGGTCCGAACGGTGGGGGAACGCTGTATAGCATCCCGTGATGCGGAAAGGGAGTTTGCGAGGTGCAGAAGCCGCTTCGGGCAGCCTGGAAAGGGTGAGAGGCTGCCCGTCGCGAGCTACGAGCAAGCGGACCAGGATGTTCACTCGCTGTTGAGATTATCGGTTTACAATGAGCTCAGCTTTAGCGGAGCCGGCGGGTTCAGCCGCGGGCCCCGGTGCGCCGGAGCTAGATGCCGGCCGCGCCGAGGCGGGAGGGGCGGTCCTGGCGGAAGGTAAACGGCTCTCCCAGCGAGGACTTCCACGCCGCGCGCTCGTCGGCCGAGAGCAGCCCCACCGCCTTCTCCTCCGCCTCCCGGTACGCCGCCTCCATGGTCTTCCTGAACCTGATGTAACTCTCCCGCGCCGCCCGCTGCGCGGCTGTTGGCTCCGGAGGCGCCTCCGGCAGGCCCAGTCCATTCGGCAACCCTCCCGGTACAGGGGCGCCGGGGGGATTCTGCGGCAGTCCGGGAGGCGGTGGGGGCGGGGGAGCATTCTTGGCCTGCTCCTGGTAGAAGCGCGCCATCGCCTCCTGAATCTTTGCGCTCAGCTCCGTGTACAGCGCCTCTATCGCATCCCGGTGTGGGGCGCTCAGCTTCACCGCTTCGGCCACGGACTTATCCAGCAGCGCGAAAGGGCCCCGGTACTGCAGGTCCAGCTCGTGGAGCCGCTTGAGCTGGTCCGGCCGCAGGGAGTCCAGGAGCTTCTGGTTCTCCGCCTCCCTGAGCTGAAGCTGCTCCGCCCGCCGCATCCGGCCTATCTCGGCCAGGTGCGCTCTGCGCTCCTGTGGAGAGAGCGCGCGGATGGCCGCCGTAGACTGCTTCGCAATCTCCATCATCTGCGTGCGGTACTCCTGCTGCGCATCCAGCATCTGCTGCTTCTGCCGCAAATCCAGGTGGATCTCGCTCTGCACCTCCGGCCACATCAGGAGTGTCAGCACGTGCGAGACGGTGGGGTCCGCGCCTCCGAACCCACGCATCGGCGCGGCCGTACGGCGCGGCGCCTGTCCCTGAGCGGCAACACTGCCTCCCACAGCCGTCAGGCACGCGCCGAGGGCCATCGCGAAGACGCGTCTCCTCACTAAATTCCCCATTTCATCCCTCCTCCTTCCCATTCGCGCCGCCTCTACCGTCTCATCGCGGCCAGCTTCGTCTCCATCAGGGTCACCAGCTCGGCCGGCGTTATGAGCGGGCGGCCGAAGAAGGGGCGCGGACGCGGGATAGGCGGACCGCCTCCGGCTGCGCCGGGGCCCTGCTCCGGCGCAGCCGGCACGGGGGGCGCGAATCCCCCCGGCCCGGCAAGCGAGCGCATGCCGGTCGCCTTCTCCGGCCCGATAGCCTGCGCCAGCCCTTCAAAAACGTGTGCCTGTTTTGCCTGGTACCGCAGCAGCGCCGCACGCATGGCGCCATCCGCGCTGGGGGGCAGCGGGTCGCCGGGGCCGGCGGCGAGCAGGGCGCTCCGTTCGGTCTCCACTGCCTGTTCCAGTTCCGTCTGCAACGTCTTCTCGGCATCCCGCAGCTCCCGGAAGAGCGGAAGCGTCGATTCCAGCTCGCGGGCGCTCAGCCGCAGCGTATCCAGCTCCCGCAGCACGCGGTTGGCGTTCATCTTGCGGGTCAGCTCCGTGGTCTGCGGCGGGAACATCACAGGCCCTGCCGGGCTAGGCGGAGGAACCGCAGGCGGAGGCGGGGCCTGCTGGCCGAGGACAGTAACGGCCGGCAGCGCTGCGCCCATCGCCAATAGCGCGCGCAGCCGGGCCAGGGGTGGCTTCATGTTGGGGAATACTCCTTTGATGGCGGGAAGCGGGAGTGCGGGCTCTCCCAGACGGGTGCAGGGAAGCGCCCGCGCTACCGGGCGCTTCCCTGCGGTGCCTGCGCTCGCCGAGGCTACGGACCGGCCCCGAAGAGCGTGCCCCCGCCGTTGGGACCGGATTGATTGGTCATACCGTAGAACTTCCCATCCGCCCCCGGTATCAGGTCGCTGTACGGGTTGCCGCCCGGCGCCGTTCCGGTGGGGCCGGTGAAGGCGCCCAGGCTGGTGAAGACGCCGGCCGAGCTGATCTTCCACGCCGAGCCCCAGCCGAAGGGCGCGCCGCTGGTGCTCGTGCCGTACCAGTTGCCGGAGGCGTCCCGCAGCGGAGTGGTATAGGAGTTGCTTCCGTCGGTGCCGCTGTTGAACGTGTACAGCTTCCCGTGGCCCGCCGGCGTGGTGGACGGGTCGATCCAGTAGAGGGCGCCGCCGCCGCCGCTAACGGCGGCGGTAACTCCCCAGAGCTTGCCGGTGGCCGCGTCCAGCGTCAGCCCGCCGTAGGGGTAGTACCCTTCCGCGGCGGCGGGGGTGAAGCTGAACAGCGTCGCGAATCCGACGCCACTCGGCGCGATCTTGTACACCGTCCCGTAGCCGCCCGGCCCGCTGTAAGCGGTGGTGCCGAAGAGCGTTCCGGCGCCGTTCTGTACGAGCCCTCCGAGCGGATTGGCGCCGTCCGATGTGGTGAAGTCGTGCAGCACGGCCAGCCGGCCGGTCGCCGGATTGAACTGCCACACGGTGCCGCGTCCCCACAGGCCGCCGCTGTAGCCGACGCCGTACACCTTTCCATCGGCGCCCACCAGCGGCCGACCATAGGACTGGTAGCCTTCTGCGTACGTGAAGTAGTGCAGCACCTTCAGCACACCGGTGGCGGAGCTGTACTGCCAGAGCGTCCCGTATCCATAGCGGCCCCCGTATGCGCATGTGCCCTGGAAGGTCCCCGTACCCGTCTGCACCAGACTTACCGGATAGTATCCCTCCCACTTGCCCGCGCCGTTGTCGAAGCTGTGCACAAGGCTGTAGGCCGCGCCGGCGCTGTCCGTGGAGAAGATCACGCCGTTGCCGTACGTGCCTCCGTACTGAGTGACGCCGTAGAAGAGCCCGTCGTCCGCCGGAGGGGCTGGCGTCTGCACCAGCCCGTTGCGTGGACCGTAGCCGTCCGCATAGATGCCGAACGAGAGGATGCGGGCGCTGCTCCACGTTGCGGCCACGGGGTCGAAGGTCTCCACGTAGAGCGACCCCGTGCCGTTGTTGTTGTCCAGATTCGCGGCGCCTCCAAAGTAGCTGGCGCCGAAGAGACGGGTGTCGGATAGCTGCGTGGGCGGCTCGAGCGTGTAGTTCGCATCGTCGCCCGTGAAGCTCACGATGGGCGTTACCGTGCCGGCCACCGGGTCCACCTGGACGGTGGCGCCGTAGCCGTAGTAGCCGCCGTAATGCGTCGTGCCGAAGAGCGTTGCGCCGTCATAAGAGAGCGACAGGCCGGCCGTCGGATTGGCGCCGCTCTCGCCGTCGAAGGAGAACAGGTTGGTGAAGGTGGAACCGTCCGGTGACATGCTCCAGAGGGTGCCCAGGTCGTTGGCGCCTCCGTAGGAGGTGGTCCCCCACAGGTTGCCGTCCGGCCCCAGCACCGGCTCGCCGTACGGGTACCGGCCATCGATCGGCCACACGTTGCTGAAGGAGCGCAGCAGCGTGAAGCCCGTGCCGTTCTTGTTGATCGCATACACGGTTCCGTAGTTAAACTCGCCGCCGGAGTAGGTCTCTCCAATAAGGCGGCCGTCCGGCGCCGGCATCTCGATCAGACCGTAAATCAGTTGGTACCCGTCGGTGGGGACGCCGTACTGGAAGGAGTGGAGCACCGTCACGTTGGGGCTGGGAGTGTCGGTCTTGGTCGGATCTACTTTAAAGATCGTGCCGTTACCGTAGACGCCGCCATAGTAGGTGGTCCCGTACAGCATCCCGTCCGAGCCCAGCAGGAGCTGTGACTGCGAATTCGCCCCGTCGGTACTTCCACCCTTGAAGTTGTGGAGGACGACGACGGCATTGGTCACCGTGTCGATAGAAAATACCGTCCCCTGCCCGTTCGTGCCGCCGCTCCACGTGGTCCCGTACAGCAGGGTGCTGGCGCCCGCCCCCTTGATCAGCCCGGAGTAGGGTTGGGAGCCCCTGGTACCATCGAAGTTGAATACCGTCGTCACGGCCGGAGGCGTGGTAGACGGGTCGATCTTATAGATGTAGCCGTTGTCCCAGTTCGAGCTGGTCCCATAGAGCAGGCCGTTGTTGGCCAGAACCAGCCTGCACTGCGGATAGGCGTAGCGGTTCTGCACGTTGGAGAAGGCGTGGACGGTGGTCACGGCCGTGATGTCCTGCCCCGCCGCGGGGACCGCTGCCAGCAGCAGCGCCGGCAGGCCGATCCACGCGGCCGGCCTCCTCAGAGAGCCTGGTATGCGCATGGAGAATCTCCTTGTTCTCGTCAGGTCGGGTCTCATGGCGTCACCTTAAAGATGGAGCCGCCATAGTTGGCCTGGTTGCCGCTGCCGTAGTAGGTCGTGCCGCCGTACAGCGCTCCGCCGGCGTCCTGCACCAGCCCGGCGGTAGGATACATGCCGGTGCCGGTAGCGTCGGTCGCGGTGTTGAGCTTGGCCAGCACGCTGAAGCCCGCTATCGGGTCCAGCTTCCAGACCGTGCCGCCGCCGTTGGGGCCGTAGCTGTAGCACGTGCCGTACAGCACCCCGCTCGCGTCCTGCAGCAGCGCGCAGTAGGGACTCTGCCCCTCCGTTGGACCGTAGAAGTTGTGGATTACGGTGCCGCTTCCGCTGGGGTTGACCCGCAGGATAGTGCCGGAGCCCCAGTACCCGCCGGATGGGCACGTGAGGTAGAGGCCGTCCGCCGCCACGAGCACCTCCCCCTGTGGACTGTATCCCTCGCCGGAGAACAGGTTGTGGAGCACGGCGAAGCCGGCGCCGGTTGTGCCCAGGCTGTAGACCACGCCGCCGCCGAAGGAACCGTCCTGAGTGTTTGCTCCCACCAGGTTCCCGGAGGCGTCAAAGGAGAGACCCCCAACCGGATAGGCGCCATCCCCGGTGTAGTCAAAGTCGTGCAGGATGCGCAGCACGCCGCCGGGACTGAGCGACCACACGGTGCCGTAGCCGCGCACGCCGCCGGAATAGCACGTCCCGTAGAGCGTGCCGTCCGGCCCTTCCAGCAGCCGTCCGTAGGGATTGGCGCCCTCCGCACCCCGGAAGTGGTGGAGCACGGTCACGCTGCCGGACGTGTCTACCTGGAAGATGGTGCCCTGTCCCCAGAGCCCGCCGCCCTCACAGGTGCCCGCGAAGGCGCCGGACGCCCGCTGGATCAGGTTCATGGGACCCGTACCCTCCAGCGCCCCCCCGTTCTCAAAGTGGTGCAGCACCTTGAAGTTGGTTCCGGCGGCGTCCATCCGCCAGAAGGCGCCAATGTCGTAGCTGCCGCCGTACCGCGCCACGCCGTAGAGCGCTCCGTCGCCTCCCAGCACCACGCCTCCCCGGCCGGAATACCCCTCCGGATAGGTGTAGAAGGAAGCCAGCATGGTGAGCGTGCCGTCCGGGGCCATGGAGTAGAGGGAGCCATAGCCGCGCAAGCCGCCCTGATAGCTCGTTCCGTACAGGTTGCCATCGGTGGCCTTGATGGGCGGAGCGGTGGGGTAGTACGCATCGCCGCCGGAGAAGTCCGCCAGCAGGCTCACCGTGTCCGTCGCGTCCACGGAGAAGAGGGTCCCATAGTCGTAGAAGCCGCCCTGGCTGGAGGTCCCGTACAGGGTGCCGTCAGCCGCCACCGAGAGCCCTGCATACGGGTATGCCCCGATGTTTCCGTCGAACGAGGCGACCTGGGAGTAGGTGGTGGTCGTACCGGAGACAACTGCCTTGAAGATGGTCCCCGCGTTATAAGTGCCGCCGGAGTAGGTGGTGCCGTAGACGGCGCTGCCGCGCACCGCTAGATCATTGAAGTACGGATAGTAGCCGTCGCCCCCGGAGGAGGTGAAGGAGTGGACCAGCCCGAAGCCGCTCCCGTCTGTGCCGACCCGGTAGAGCGTGCCGTTACCAGCCGCGCCCCCGTAGTAGGTCGTGCCCCAGAGCTTCCCGTCCGGGCCGGCCGCCACGGGTCCCCAGGGATAGCCGCCGTCGGTCAGGACGCCGTAGTGGAAGCTGTGGAGGACGGTGACGGCGCCGGTGGCCGGATCCATCTGATACACGGTGCCCGTATTGTACAGGCCACCCTGGTACGTCGTGCCGTACAGCTTGCCTCCAGATACGATGAGGCCGGCGTACGGGTAGGCGCCGTCGGTCGCGCCGCCGGCAAAATTGTGCAGCACCGAGTAGGCCTTGGTGGCCAGGGTGAACTTGAAGGCCACCCCCACGCCGCTGCTCCCGCCATATAAGGTGGCGCCGTACAGCACGCCGCTGATCTCCAGCAGTCCGCCATAGTTATACGGATAGTAGCCCTTGCTGGTGTCGGTCAGCGGCCACGAGGTCGTCACGCCCGTGGCCGGATCCAGCTGGAAGATGGTGCCTTACCCGACGGCGCTCTGGTACGTAACCCCGTACAGCTTGCCGTCGGAAGCCTGCAGCAGCTTGCCAGCAGGATAGCTGCCTGGCGGCACGCGGTTGTTGTTAAGCGTGTGGAGAACCGTGAGGGTAGACTGAATGTCCTGAGCGGTCGCCGGCCCGGCAGGCGCCAGGGTCAGCCACAGGCAGAGCGCCGCCAGGAAGGGCTGTCCCCTGCCCGGCAGCTTGAACGTCCGCAGAGTTGTAGGCATGCAAGCTCTCCTTTGCGAGAAACGAACAGAATGAACAGTGGACGGCCGCGCGCCGGCCCGTCTAATGGACCGCGCGCTGCCCCTCCGCATCGTGAGATGCGCAATCAGGCAGACTGCGGATTATAAGATTGAGGATGGGGTTGGTTGCCGAGCCCTGGACTGCCGTTCTACCCCTGGCAGCGGATGGGCTCAGCGAAGGCGTGCCTCCTTAGGGACTGCGTTACTGAGGACTTCACGAATGGCAAATCAGGCGCAGTTCTGAAGAGCGGAGCCGTTACGGTTCCGGCCCGGCGTGCGATAGAACTTTTTTTCGCCCCGGCGCAGTGTGTCTCCTTCCAGTGAATCGCTGCGCCCTCTAAAGAGTCGCTAAAGATTCGGAGACACAAAGGCACGGGTCACCCATTACCCATCACCATCAGTTCACCACGAGCTGCACCATAGCCGTGTGCGTGCGGATGCCGTCCGTGGCCGTGATGGTGAGCGTGTAGGTTCCGGAGGGTGTGATGGCCGGGTCCGTCGTCACGTTCATGTCCGTGGACCCGCCGCCGGTGATGGTGTCCGGCGTGAAAGTGGCGGCGGCGCCGTCCGGCAGGCCGTCCACGCTGAACGCCACGCTTCCGCTGTAGCCGCCGGACGGCGTTACCGTGACAGTATAGTCCGTGCTGTCCCCTGCATTGATGGTTTGCGACGCGGGAGCCGCGGAGACGGAGAAGTCGCCCGCGGGCGCCGCTGCCTGGACGGCCGCAAAGACGTTCAGCCGGCCGCCCGTAACGGTGATACCAGCTAGAGAAGGATCCGCATCTACCGTAGTGAGGAGGATGTTCTTCACGTCGCCGTAGTGGAGGCTCGGGTTGACCGAGAGCACCAGCACGGCCGCGCCGGAGACGTGTGGCGTCGCCATGGAGGTGCCGCTGAAGAAGGCGTAGCTCCCGGCGGCCACCCGGATGGTGGATTCGATGTTCACCCCGGGCGCGCCCAGGTGCACTGTGTTGGGGCCGTAGTTGGAGAAATACGCCAGGTTGTCCTGGTTGTCTGTGGCCGCCACGGCGATCTCGTTGTCGGTACCGTAATTGGCCGGATAGAAGGCGTTCACGTCGTTGTTGCTGCCACTGTTTCCGGCGGCGGCGACGAACAGAATGTCGTTCGCGCCCGCACGGTTGATCTCGTCCAGCAGCGACTGGTCGAACCCTCCTCCTCCCCAGCTATTGGAAAGAACGCGCACGTTGGCCGCCCCCGCCAGCTTGGCCTGAATGGCGAACTCGATGGCGTCGACCGCGCCGGAGTCGGTGCCGGAGCCGCCGGAGTTCAGGAACTTGCTGCCCAGGATGCTGGCGGTCCAGTTGATTCCCGCGACGCCCACGCCATTGTTGCCCGCGGCCCCGATGGTCCCGGAGCAGTGAGTTCCGTGGTTGTTATCATCCATCGGGTCAAATGTGTGCGTGATGGCGTTATAGCCGTGGCTTCCGGCCGGGCAGGTTCGCGTTACGCCCCCAATGGTCACGTCAAAGCTGAAAGGCGCGCTCCAGACGTTGGGGGCCAGGTCCGGATGGGTGTAGTCGATGCCGGTGTCCACCACGCCCACCACGTTGTTACGCGAGCCGGTGGTGATGTCCCAGGCCCGGACGGCGCTGATGTCCGCGCCCGGCCTGCCGGCCTGCCCGCCTATCACCTGGCCCGTATTCTGGAGCCCCCACAGGTTCGGGAACAGAGGATCGTTGGGCGTATTGTCGGCGTGGACGATGTAATCCGGCTCCGCGGAGAGGACATCGGGTCGGGCGGCGAGCCTTTGGAGCAGCGCCGCCACGTTCAGGCTGCGCGAGTGGAACAGGACCCACCCCATCCCGCCGACGGGGCGCGCCTCGTCGGTATCCAACCCGAGCGCTATACCGGCCAGGGCCGGGGCGGCGGCGCGGAAGCGGACGAGTACCTGGTTGGCCGCGGCTTCGCGGCCATCCACCAGCTCAGTGGCCTTCTCGGCCTTGGCGGGGCCGGCGGAGCCGATGGCCAGCGCCGCCAGGATTGCGGCGGCGAGTGCGAGCCGACAGATCGGCTGCGCGGAGAAAGCCGGCACTGCGAAGCGCGCGAAGGACCGGAGCAGAGTCATTAGATCAGTTAGCCTCCTCATAGAGTGTTGGGCAAGTTACAGCGCCCGGAGGGTCCGGGGCAGCGCCTGGACCCTACAGCAGCATCCGATGCCTAGAACCGCCGGCCGAAGACGGAAATGGTGCTCGCCGTGCCTACGTACACGTGGCCGTTTGCCACGGTGGGAACGGAGAACTTTACGGCGGTATCCAGCGTATCGCGTCCGCCGGCCTGGTTGCTGTTGTAGAGCTCATTGGACAGGTTCAGGGCATCGTAGGCGTGCAGAACCGCGCTTCCGGGCGGTCCGTGGTCGGACTGGCTGCCGCTCACATTCTCGATGATCCACGCGATCCCATTGCTGGTTCCAAAGGACGAGATGCTGGGCGTGGCGCCGGGATAGTCAAACCGATACGTCGACGAAGTGGAGTCGACGGCCGAGGTGGAGAGAGCTCCGGCTGCGACCTGGAATGCGTTGAGCACGTCCCCATCGCCGCAGTAGTAGGTGCGCCCGTTGAAGTAGGCCGGCGTGCTGAATGCCGGTCCGATGGCGGATGGCAGCTCCTGCACCACGTTGTCGTAACCGGCGTTGAAGTGGCCCAGGTTGTCACGGTCGAGGAGATAGATGGTCCCCTCCTTGCCGGCGGTGACCATCAGGTGAGGATGGTCCGTGCCGGCCACGCCATCCGGCAGGAGCATCACGCCTCCGGAGCCAAGGTCATTGTCCAGGGCATCCAGCGCGCTCCAGTTGTAGGGCGTAAAGTAGTCGGCCAGCCAGAGCCCGTAGGGCCACAGCTTCAAAACCGACTCGGGAAAGTCGGCGGCGGCGGGGTTGAAGGACTGGAAGTCGTCGTTGCCCGTAGCCAGATAGAGAGCGCCCTGCCCATCGATAGCGGGCGCCGCGCCGCTCATCCAGACGCCGGCCTCGCTGCCGTTCGGGGTCACGCAGAACGCGGCTACCTGGTTCAGGGTAGCGGCGTCATAGGCCAGCACCCAGCCGTGGTACGGGTCCTCATCTCCGTGGGAAGCGTAGGTCACGTAGACAACGCCTCCGGCCAGGGCCAGGCCGGGCCGCTGAAGCTGGGTGCCGGGGTTGAAGGTGACCACTCCCAGGGCGCTGTCATAGCCGTTGCCCTGCGCTTGGGCCGTGATCTCGACGGGGCTTCCGCTGCGCTCGGTCCCCGTGTAGAGGCTCAGCGCGTGCAGCCACTGGTGGAATACCGGCGTGCCGGTACTCTTATCTTCTGTGAAGCAGGCGACGTATATCGTCCCGGAGCCGGTATCAATGACCGGAGTCCCGGTGACTCCGATCTCCGGATAGATGTCGGTATAGAGGTTGCCGTACTTGGTTACCGGGATGTCGTTGCAGTTGGCGGAGGGGCCGAGGTTGACTTGCCAGAGGGGATAGGCATTGGTCCCCTGATTGTTGTTGGCGTCGAAGGCGTAGACGCTGTTATGCTGCGTGGCCACGATCACCAGGTCGTGTACCTGGCGGCCGGGTAGGGTTACGTTCGGCACCACGAGCGGCTGCGCGTAGACCTGCCCATCCACGGTATGGCTGAACAGCTTGCCGAATCGCCCGGGATAGACATTGGAGGGCGTGAGGAGCCACTCGCTCGGATTGAGGCCGCTCCGTGCATTATCGTTGTGGTAGGTTGTCACGGCAACCTTCGGCGTTGCGACCGCGCATAGAGCAGGCGCCAGAGCGCACAGCGCCGAGAAGAGGGCGACCCTGAGCTGCCCGGCGCCAACCGGGCAGCCCGGCAAGAGTTGTCGACGGTTCACTTTTCTTACTCCCATTACAAGACCAATGATGATTCACACCCCTATATATGCCGGCTCCGGCCCATTTGTGGAAAAACGGGCCGGGACGGCGCCCGGCCCCTACAGCAGCCGTGGGGCTGATGTCAACGGTCCAGGGCTATGGCGCGTTAAGCTGGATGTTCCAGATGCCCCGGCCGTAGGTCGCCGCGTTCAGGTAGCCCGTGCCCGGCACGGAAATGAGCTGGTCCACTTCCACGTTGGGCAGACCCAGCGGATTGGTGGCGTTGGTCCAGGTAGCGCCGCCGTTTGTGGTATAGAAAACGCCCACGTCCGTCCCCACAAACCAGGTGTTGGCCGGGTCCGTGATGTCGCGCGCGATGGTGTTCAGCGGGATGTCCGGCAGCCCGGTGGCGCCCGTTCCGCTGACGTTGATCCACGTTCGGGCTGCGCCCGCCGTCGTGTTCGTGCAGCGCCACAGGTGCGCCGCGCCGGTTCCAGACAGGCCCGCCAGTATGTCGTTCTCGTTCCCGGGGTTCACGCTCACGCTGGTGATGGCCCGGTTGGGCAGCGAGGTCAACCCGGTGTTGATCTGAGACCAGCTTCCGGCCGCCCCGGCGCCGGTAGTCATCCAGAGCTGTCCATCATTGGAGCCGGTATAGATCCGGTTACCGTCGCCGGGAGCGACGGCGATGAAGTCTACGGTACTGGATGAAGAGAGCGGCTGCCCGCCAAGCCGGCCGGTCCAGCTCAGCGTCGATTCGTTCCACCGCCAGAGATAGTTGGTGCCCAGATAGAGCAGGTTGGGGCTGTTCGGGTCCACGGTAAAGAACCCGGTGAAGGGGATGCGGTCCCCCCCGAAGCTGGGGGTGAAGGTGGTCTCGCTGGCCCAGTCGTCCGTTGTACGGTACAGCGGGTTGAAGTTCTGGGCGGTCGCATACTGGATGTTGGGATTGGCCGTGTTGATGGCGACCCCGCTCCCATCTCCCCCGCCCCTGTTCAGCCAGTGAGTCAGGTCCCCGGTAGACACCGGCGTGGCGTTGTCTTGAGTGCCGCCCAGCATCTGGTTCGGATCGGTGGGATGGGCGTCCATGTGGTAGAACTGCGTGACGGTGAGGGCCGCGTTCAGGTCCGTCCAGTTCCACGCATCGCCGACGGGATTGTAGTTCAGCAGGTAGGCGCCGCCGTCGTTTCCGATGAGCACCGCGTTGGGATCCGCGGGATTGATCGCGATGCCGTGCTGGTCGTTGTGTGTGAGCGCGTTATAGGTGTACGTCGGCCCGCCGATGGAGCGCCAGGTGGCGCCGCCATCTATGGACTGGACGACGTCTATTAAGCCCACGTAGAGCACGTCGTGCGGGTTGCCGGACGCATCCGTGCGGGTGGAGCAGTCGAGGAAGACGTCGTAGTAGTACTGGCTCCAGTTGTAGCCGCCCCCCGTCGGAAAGCCTGCCGTGATGTTGACCCAGGAGGCGCCGGCATTGGTGCTCTTGAAGATGGCTTGGTCGGTCGACGCAATCAGATAGACGGTATTCGGGTCCGTCGGGGAGGCGGCGAGGGTCATGTAGTACTGAAAACTGCCGCTTACAGGCGGGAAGAGCCGCGTCCAAGTAGCGCCGCGGTCCGCCGAGCGGTATACCAGCCCGCCATACGCGGCTCCTCCGGCGTAGTAGTAGCGCTGGCCCGTGACCGGGTCCGGCGCGCCGATCCTCAAGCTGTCCCAGGCGGCGTAATTTGTGTTCACAGCGTTCCACGTGAGGCCGCCGTCCGTGGAGCGCCACAGCCAGCCGTAGTAGCTCTGTCCCCGCCCGGTTGCGACGGTGACAATTTGCGGGTTATCTGGATCCACTAGAATGGACTTGACAGCCGTCTGCCCGAACTGCGCCTGCCCCAGGTTGGTCCACGTTGCGCCTCCGTCCGTGGACTTCATCAGTCCGATGCCGCTCGCAAACACCCAGTACCCGTCGAAGTCTCCCGTCCCGACGTATATCGTGCTCGGATTGGTGGGATCGAGGGCGATGGAGGAGACCTCCAGCGTGGGCCAGTTGTCGCTGAGAGGCGTCCAGGTATTTCCGCCGTCAAACGTCTGCCACACGCCGCCTCCCGCCGCGCCGGCATAGAAGGTGCTCTCGGTTGGGTCGGAGTAGTCGAAGGCGAGCGCGCCGATTCGCCCGCTGACCGGCGACGGGCCCCAGTAGATGGTGTAGGGCACGTCCAGATTGTTGGGACCGAGCGGCTGCCACGTGCCGAGCGCCTGTATGCCCACGCCATTTACCTGGATGTGAGCGGGCGCCATGCCGTTACGGTGCATCGTCGCCCGCGCCCACGCCGTTGGGTCCACCGTGTCGTTCGGATAGGCGCGCTGCTGGAGGCGATAGAGGTACGCTTCCAGGAAGTCCGTCCCGGCGTCTTCTTGGACGGATGACGGATGAGGGATGAGGGATGAAGCCTGCGCGGCAGCAGAGCCCCACCTATCCCGTCCGCGTCGCGAGGGGGAATCCCTGTCCGGAATCCGTCCGTCGTCTGTCGTCCGTCGTCCGTCATCCGCTTTGAGGCGGGCGATGTAGGCGGTGAGGGCGCGAACGGAGCGGAGCTGGTTGACCGCAGGGGGCGCCAAACCCGCTGTAGGGGCCGGGCGCCGTCCCGGCCCGATCTGCGCCGACGCCGGGGATACGGGCCATCCCAGCAGCGCCGATATCTGCGCCGACGCCGGGCGGGCCGCCAGCGCTCCGAGACATGGGAGCGCGACAAGGAACAACCGGAAGGCTGCGAAAGAGCGTTGCATGGCCGATTCCTTTCGGGCGCAGCGATGGCGCCAAAAACAGGGTGAGAAACAACAGACGGCAGGAGGTCGGCGAATGGCGGCGAGGACGCCCCGGACGCAATACGGTTCGGCCTCCCTTGAACGATTCCTCCCACGCGGTTCATCCGCGAGCAAAAACCGGAGAAGCACCGGAAGGAATTGGAAAGTGGGCCGGAGTAGTAGCGTCCTGAGATCCTGGCAACTGCTACCGTACACCCCGCACAGGTCCTCTCACGGCGTTCCGAGGCGTATCATTGGAAAGGAGAACTGGATGAAGCGCATCAAGTTGTCTCTCGTAGTAGCCGCTCTGCTGGCCGTCCTGCCTGTCGCT
>CAYNFH010000061.1:0-13984 GCA_964396385.1 uncultured Chthonomonadaceae bacterium
TTCCCTCAGCGGCCACCTCCAGGTCGGCGTCCTCGTCCACGATCATCGCGTTCTTGCCGCCCATCTCCAACACCGCGCGCTTCAGCCACCTCTGCCCCGGCGCGGGCGGCGCCGCGACCCGCTGATAGATCCGGATGCCCACGTCCTTGGAACCCGTAAAGGAGATGAACCGCACCATCGGGTGGCCCGTGAGCGCCTCGCCCACGTCCTCGCCGTAGCCCGGCAGGAAGTTCACCACGCCCGGCGGCAGGGAGACCTCCTCCAGGATCTCCACCAGCTTCGCCGCAATGATGGGCGACTGCTCCGCCGGCTTCGCGACCACCGTGTTGCCGGTCACCACCGCGGAAACGACAGTGCCGGTGAAGATGGCGAGCGGGAAGTTCCATGGCGCGATAACCGCCCCTACTCCCAAGGGGATGTACAACACCTCGTTCTCTTCGCCGGGGTAGGATGTGGTCGGCTGAGAGACGCCCAACCGCACCATCTCCCGCGCGTAGAACTCCAGGAAGTCGATGGCTTCCGCCGCGTCCGCGTACGCTTCCAGCCACGACTTGCTCACCTCGTAGACCATCCAGGCGGCGAACTCGTATATCCGCCGACGGAGGATGGCGGCGGCCTTGACCAGGTAGCGCGCGCGGATCTCCGGCGGGATCTGGCTCCAGGCGGGAAACGCCTCCGCGGCGGCCCGTACGGCTCTGTCCGCGAGTTCCGGCGTCCCGCGCGCCGCCGCGCCCACTATCTGCGACGGCCGCGCCGGATTTCGGGAGACGATCTGGCCCCGCGTCTTGATGCGCTCTCCGCCGACGATAATGGGGTACTCGCGACCGAGCTCCGCTCCTAGCCGGTCCAGAGCTTCTCGCATGCGCCGACGCGGCTCCTCCTGCGCGAAATCCACGTATGGCTCGTTCTGAAACGGTGTGAACACCTTGCTCTCCTGGACGCGCCGCAGGCACGCAGGGGCGGTCCTGTGTGGCCGCCCGCGTCGTTGCTACTCCAGCGTAATGCGGCGGCCGCTCTCTGCAGAGCCGTAGGCCGCCAGTACCATCTCGATGGAGATTCGGCCCTCGCGGGCGGGGCACATGGGTCTGCCGGCCTTCAGCGCATCGATGAAGGGACGGGCCACGCCCGCGATCCGTTCTCCCTGCCCACCAGCTACCGACATGCCCTGGTCCTGCCAGCCCAGGTCCGCCCTGTCCCGTTGGTATAGCTTGACCGCGATGGGACACGGCGGCTTGATCCCGGAGGACGGTCCGTCCCCGTGGTTCTGGATGATGACGCCCCGGTCACCGTAGATCTCCGTAGTGTTCTCCCCCACCAGCGTGATACTGGCGTTGTGGACCTCCGCCATCTTCCCATCCGGGTACCGAAAGACCGCGAAGCCCGCGTCGTCCGGGGCCACGTCCGTGAGCACGTTATCGATCTCCGCGATCACGCTCTTTGGTCTGCCGAACATCCAGACCAGCCAGTCGCACGGGTGGGAGGCGTCATCCATCCACATGCCGCGGTTGGCCTCGCGCGTGATGTGCCAGCGGCTGGGCCCTTCCACGAAGTCCTTGCTGAAGAGGACGCCGATGCAGTGCCGGCGCCGGACAATCCCAACTCTCCCTACCGCGCCCTCCTCCACCAGCCGTTTCATGTGGACGTTGGCCGGGTCATGCCGCATCTGGTAGGCCAAAGAGAACCAGACTCCGGCCCGCTCCACCGCCTGGATGATCCGGTCGCAGTCCGGGAGCGTAAGAGCCATCGGCTTCTGGAGCAGGATGGCCTTGCCGGCGCGCGCCGCCTCCACGGCGAGGTCCGCGTGCTTGTTCGTCTCGGAGGCGATGATGACGCACTCTACCTCCGGATTGCCGAGCAGCTCCTCGAGCCGCGACGAGTACGGAATGCCGAAGTGCTCCGCATTCCGGCGGCCTCGCTCCGCATCGTCGTCCCAGCAAGCCACGAGCCGAGCATCCTCGAAGCGGCGGATCTGCTCCGCGTAGGCGTTGACGTGCCCGTGTGCCCAGCTCACCACCCCAATTCCAATCCTGGCGTCCGGCACCAGCAGCCCTCCTCTTGCTCGGTATGGCCCGTACTTCGCCTCTACCACGGCGACTCCCTGCAGGATTCGCCCGCGTGAGTACGAACGTAGAGCGAGTTTGGACAGGAGGTCGCGTGATTGGTTCAGGTTGGCATCATCGGGTGCGGCGCGCTCGGCGTCATCCACGCGAAGCGGTTCTCAGCCATCCCGGACGTACAGGTAATTGCCCTGGCTGATCCCGCCGAGGCGGCGATGGATCGCGCCGCGGCTGCGCTCCCACACCCACCGCGCGTGAGGAGCATGGACTACCGGGATGTGCTCGATGCCGGGCTCGACGCGGCCTGCATCGCGACTCCCGACGCCTTCCACGTCCCGCAGCTCCTGGACGCCCTGGCCGCCAACCTGCACGTGCTCTGCGAAAAGCCCTTGACGTTGGACCCCTCCGAACTCGAAGCGGTCCTGGCGTCCCGGGATGAAGTAAAGCGGGTCGTTGCCATGACCTACCCACGGCGGTGGGACCGTGGCATGCAGGCGATGCGCGAGGAGATACTCTCCGGCCGCTGGGGCCGTGTCACGGCCGTGACAATCTACAACGCGGAGGACTGGATCACCCCGAACGTGGGCACTTGGCGGCACGATCCGGCGGTCTGTCCCGGAGGGTTTCTCTACGACGCCAACGGGCACCAGCTCGACACCGTATTCTGGGCGACGGGCCTCCGAGCAGAGACCGTCCGGGCACAGACTGACAATCGAGGCACGCCCTCCCCGATGGTCACGTGGGGTACCGCCGAGCTGACAGGCGCTGTGCCAATGGTCTTCAGCTTTGTGGGCGATGCGCACAAGTGGCGGGAGCAGGTCAACATCCACTGCGAGGGTACCGACTTCGCCATCGAGAACTCCCGTGCGATGTGGGTCCAGGGCCGCGATCTAGTCCCGTTGCCCTCCGCCGCGCCGCCGGAGACCACCGAAGAGGCGTTCATTCGGCTCATCCATGGCGAAGGGCTAAACTGGGCCCCGCCAGACGACGTCTGGCCGGTGCTCGAGTTCACCCGCGCCGCCCTGCAGTCGGCCGCCCGCCACGAGACTGTTCGGGCCTCTGAGGTCCTCACCTCTCACCTCTCACCTCTCACCTAAGGAGCTCCACATGCCCCGTCTCTCCATCTCCACCTGGAGCCTTCACCGCAACCTGGGTCCTATGTACGCTCCGCACGGAGACCAGTGGGACCGTCTCATTCCAGCGTCCATTGAGCCGGCGAACTTGACACTGCTGGACGTGCCAAAGCGGATAGCGGCGAGGGGAATCCACACGCTGGAGATCTGCCACTTTCACTTTCCCCGCGTGGATGAAGACTACATCGCGGAGCTGCGAGAAGCCCTCGACAAGAGCGGCGTGGAGCTCTTCAGCATCCTCATCGACTCGGGCGACATCACGAACTCGGACACGGCCCGGCGGGAGCGTGACAAGGAGTGGATCCGCCACTGGCTGGACGTCGCGTCCGCGTGCGGGGCAAAACACGCGCGCGTGATTGCCGGCGACGCGGAGGAGAGTGCGGAAGCGGTGCGGCTGAGCGCGAGGGGGCTTACGGAGCTCGCGGAGTACGCGCGCGAACGCGGAGTTCGGGTTATTACGGAGAACTTCCGGCGGCTCACTCGGCGGTCGGGGCCGTTGCTGGAGATCCTGAACCGCTGCGAGGGCACAGTAGGTCTCTGCGCCGATTTCGGTAACTTCAGCGGTCCGACGAAGTACGACGATCTGGCCGCCATTCTGCCCCGGGCGGACTCGGTCCACGCCAAGGCCCACTATCCGGCGGCCGGACAGATGGACCAGCGCGACTTCCTCGCCTGCCTGGAGCTATCGCGCAAGCCCGGCTTCGACGGGCCCTACTCGCTTATCTTCGATGGTCCAGGCGACGAGTGGGAGAGCCTCGCCGAGATACAGGACGTCGTGAAGGCGTACGTGCAATAGGCGCGTCCCTACGTTTTCGCCGCCGCCTTCTTTCCGTGCCGGGTCGCTGATTGCTTGCCGGCGCCGTTCGTGGCGGTTGCCTTTACCGCCGCCACCTCCGCCGGCGCGTCGGTCATTCCCTGTGCAACCGCGGCCAGCATCAGCTCGCCCTTGCGGGCCTCGCGGGCGCGGCGGACCATGGCGCAAAGCGTGCCCAGACCCATCAGGGCAACCCCAAGCCATACCAGGTTGATGGCCGGCTTGTTCGTCACGTTGATGCCTGCCGCCAGCAGCGGAGGCGCGTCCGGCAAGCCGAACTCCACGGTGGCCTGGTGGTTCATCGGGTTGATGCCGCCCTTGAGCATCACCGCCCCGCCGATCTCCGGGATCCGGAAGTTGATCGGCGTCAGGCCGCCCTCGGCCGTGAACTGCTGGCCGGGATGGATCGGGATGTGTTTGCCGTCCGGCGTAATGAGCACCATGTCCCCGATGAACTTGGTGCCGGGCGTGCCGGGCGGACCCTCCATCCGGAACTTCTCGTACTCCACCATATAGCGTGTGGTGCGCACGTCATCCTGGAGCATGGAAGCCTGCCCAGGAGTCACGGTTGCGCGGACGGCTTCGAGCTGCGGCTCGCTCGCCACGAGCACATAGAAGTCGCGCAGCAGGTCCTTCTTAATGAACGGCCACTCCATGGTATTGGACTGGTTGGCATCGTTGTTCCCGTCCATCATGTGGTTCCGGAACACCGGCAGCGTGGTCACGAAGCTGCCCGGTACCTTGGCCGGGTCAACGTCGCCATCGTCGGCATGCGCCACGCCCAGTTCGCTGTGGTTCGGGATGACGCGCACGCGCAGGCCGTGGTCGAACTGATACCAATCCGTCCGCTCAATCTCCTCGCGCAGAGCGGCGGACTTCTGCGGATCGGTCGCCGCCAGCTCGGACGCGCGGTCCTCCTTATCCTGATGCGTCCACCCAAGGAGCTGGAGCGAGTAGCCGAACGGGGTCTTCCAGGGCGCCTGGCCCTGGACCAGCACACCCGGCTGGCTGTTCTCGTACACGTTGGTGATGATAGTGCCCAGGAACAGCAGGCCGATACCCACATGAGCCAGCCAACCGCCCATGGTCACCGCCTGCGTCCGCAGAGCGGCGAAGCCGAAGGCGATCACGGATGCGCAGCCGCCCAGCGTGGCAAACGTACGGATGGAGTTCCCATCCTCGGAAGGCGGGGCAAGCAGCCAGAGCACTACGCAGAAGGCGATCGCGCCGAGCAGGCTCCACTTCAGCTTCGGCTTTATGAGCCGCGAAACGAGCTCCAGGTTCGCGAAGGCGCAGAACGCCCCGAGTGTCGCGATGGCGACTACCAGGGTGCTCGGAGTGCCCGCCTTGAAGCCATGGCCCGCCTGAGACCAGACGTACCAGAGGACCAGCGCCCCCACGACTATGGCGCTCAGCCAGGGGACGATGACCTTCCACAGGAACTTGTCCGCGTTGGTCTTGCCCCACGCCAGGAACGGCACCACGCCCATCAGCAGCAGACCCGGGATGATCAGGGTCGAGCCGATCTTGTTGTAGAAGCTAGGCTGCACCGCGCCCTTGTCCGGCACAAGGGCGGGTATCCGGTGTATGAACGGGATCTTGGAGACGAGTGGCCACGAGCTGGCGAGCGCGATCACCACGCAGCCGATGATCATCAGCGTGACCGCCAGCACCATGGCCGTGTCGCGCGCCAGCACCTTGTCTGAAATCGGTCGGCCCGGGATGGCGCGCCACCGTAGCGCCAGGAGTGAGAATCCGCCGAGGATGTACACCGCTATCATTATAAGCAGGAGCTTCAGCGCGCTCCTCGCGATCATGTCGAACGCGTGAACGGAGACGGAGGCGAGTACACCGGAGCGGGTCAGGAAGGTGCCGTAGAGGAACAGGTTCCAGGAGAGCACTGCCAGGAACAGATTGGTCCGGCCCATGCCGCCGCGGCTCTTCTGCACCACCAGCCCGTGGAGGAGCGCCAACGCACCCAGCCACGGGAAGAGCGAGGCGTTCTCAACCGGGTCCCATCCCCAGAAGCCGTGCCAGCCCTGCGTCTCGTACGCCCAGTAGCCGCCCATGAAGAGGCCGACACCCAGCGTCGCGACCGTCATCAAGACCCACGGCATGACGCGCGGCGCCCAGGTCTCGTACTCGCGCCAGAGCATGGCGGATATTGCGTAGGCAAAGGGGACCATCAGGGAGGCGAATCCGAAAAATATGGTGGGCGGATGAATAGCCATCCAGTAGTTCTGGAGGGACGGGTTCAGCCCCTTGCCGAAGGTGGGCGGCCACGGCAGATCCAGCGGGTAACCGTTCGCCCCGCCGCGCGGCAGCGGGTTGTACGGGCTGAGCCAGATTAGGATCCCGAAGAGGAAGCAGAGCGACGTCATGTAGACCGGCATGACGCGCGGCTCCCACTTCCCCGCTTTCCAGGCCACGAGGCACCCGATGATGCCGGTCCACATGGCCCAGAGAAGGAAGCTTCCCTCCTGGCCGGCCCAGGTGGCTGCCGCCAGGAACGGGTACCGTAGGTCAGGTGAAACGTAGTCGAAGACGTACTGGTACTGGTACTGCTTGTGCGTCACCAGCCACATTAGGCGGCCGAAGCAGAGGATGGCGCTGAGCGCGGCGGCCCCGCAAGTTAAGCGGGCCGCGCCTAACAGCTTGCGGTTGCCCGTCAGCGCCCCCAGGTACAGGATGACAGTGGCGACAGAGAAGGCGAGTCCGCCCAAAACGGCTAGTTTTCCAGGATCCATCAGGCTCTAATCTCTCCGGTGACAAGCCGGGACTGCTTCTGGTCGTTGTACTTGGACGGGCACTTGACCAGCAGGTTGCTGGCGTGGAACACGCCGTTGCTGTACTGGCCCACGGCCTCCACCTGCGTCGCGGTATCGAAGTTCTCCGGCTTTGGCTGGCTGTATACCACCGGCATCACCCTGGTCCCGTTCATCTCCTGAATGCTGAACTCCAACTCCCCCTTGGCCGCGTCGTAGAACACGGTATCCTTCAGGATCTTGCCGGGCACCTGAACGGACTGGCCGGGCTGGGCCAACGCCTCTTTAATCGTCACGTGACGCGCGATGGAGCCGGAGAAGGCGAACAGGGTCGCGACCATCGAGAGGGCGATAACCACCAGCGCAATGATATAGGCGGGCTTCACAGATCGTCCTCCCGGGTCTCCGCTTCCAGCCGGGCGAGCTTGCGATCCACTATCAGCATATAGAGGAAGAGTCCCGCCCATACGACGAGTGGGACAATGGCCAGTGACAGCATTCGGTTATCCATTACGCGCTCTGCCTCCTATTTCGACTGCGTCACAGCCCGCGGTGTTGCAGCCAGGTCAGATACCTGCTCCCGCCGCGCCATCAGTTTGAATATACGCATCCGGACGTCGAAAAGCCATTTGTAAACCAATAGGAAGGCCGGCAGGGCGCACAGGTACATGACCCTGCGGTACCCGCCTCCCAGTTGGTTTCCGACCACCGCATTGTTGGCGTCCCCGTGCAGCGTATACACGATGCGCGGGAGCACCCAGATAAGAAACATGCCTGGAACGACCGCCACAAGGGCGTAGACCGAAGCCAACCGCCCCCGCGTCTCGGGATCTTCCACCGCTCCGCGAAGCACCAGGTACGCGGCGTAGATCAGCAAGATTACAAGGATAGAGGTCTGCCGGGGGTCCCAGCTCCAGTAGGAGCCCCACTGATCTCGAGAGAAGATGCTGCCGGTTACCGTGGTGAGGATAGAGAAGAGCAGGCCCAGCTCCATGGCGGTAGCGCACTTCATGTCCGTTATTTCCGCCGCCGCCCAGCCTTTGCGCCGCATTCTTAGCAGCACGCCGATCGCATAAGCGGCGGCGACGATGTAGTTGGCGCCTGCCAGCTCCGCGCAAGGCACGTGGAATATAATGATGCGGGCTCCCGCGGGGTACGGAAACCCGACCGCCGGACCGACCATCAAGAGGGTCGCCACGATGGTCGCCGCCATCCAGACGCCGCACAGCGCCTTCCACCAAAGCCCCGGGATCACCGCGGTTCTCGCGGTCCCGGCCGGCTGCTCTAGGATGATTTTCTCAGCTCCCGTTGTAGCCATACTTTCTCGATACTTCGGCGCCTGATTCCTAGCGTAGAGTCTACCACGAGTGGCGTTTTCACGCGCGGGACCTGCCGGCACCCCACATTTACATCATATCGCACCCGGCCCGGTCTGTCATCCACGGTACGGCGGATTGTCGCTCACTCGCCCGCGGCCAGGCCGTCCGGCGCGCGTGGGTCTGCCCATCCCGTGCGCTGGCCGGTCTGCGGGTCGATCAGGATGGCGGCGAACTCGCCGATCGGCTCCCGACGTCGAGACAGCTTGTGGCCCATCGCTTCCAGCGCATCCAGGGTGCCCTGTGGGAACCCCTTGGGCTCGCAGACTACCTCGTCGGGCATCCACTGGTGATGCAGCCGTGGCGCCTCCACCGCCTGACGGATGTTCATGCCGTGGTCCACCACGTTCAGGAACACCTCCAGCACGGAGTTGATGATGGTTGGTCCTCCTGGCGTACCGAGCACGAGCCACGGCTTGCCGTCCTTCAGCGCGATGGTCGGCGTCATGGAGGAGAGCGGCCGTTTGCCTGGCGCGATGGCGTTCGCCTCCCCCTGGATCAGCCCGAACACGTTCGGCGACCCCGGCTTGGAGGTGAAGTCGTCCATTTCGTTGTTCATGAGGAAGCCCGCCCCGTGGATGGTCACCCCGCTGCCGTACCCGGTATTGAGCGTAGAGGTGTTGGATACGCAGTTCCCGGCGGCGTCCACGATGGAGAAGTGCGTGGTCTGCGGAGACTCGTACCGTGCGGGCATGCCGGGGGAAACGACGGGGGTGGCATGGCTCGGGTCGATGCCCTTGGCCAGGTCGGCCGCGTAAGCTGGGGAGAGCAGGCCCCGGACGGGCATCTTGACGAAGTCAGGGTCGCCCATGAACTCGGCCCTGTCCGCGAATGCGCGCCGCATCGCCTCGATCATGAGGTGGTACGTCTGTGGCGTCCCCGAGCCGATATGCGCCAGGTCGAAGTGTGAGAGGATGTTGAGCATCTCGATCAGCGCCAGCCCGCCGGAGCTGGGCGGCGGCATCGTGAGAATCTCCACGCCGCGATAAGTACCGCGCAGCGGCTCCCGAATGACCGGCCGGTAGTCCCGGAGGTCCTTCAAGGTAATGAGGCCGCCGTTCTCCGCCATGTCGTCGGCGATGAGGTGCGCCGTTTTGCCCTCGTAGAACTCGCGCGGGCCCTCTTGCTGGAGGCGCTTAAGTGTGGCCGCAAGGTCCTTCTGCGTGAAGGCCTGCCCTCTTTCATAGGGTCGGCCATTGCGCAGAAAGATACGGCGGGTCTCCGGGAAGTAGCCCAGCACCGGGGCCGACCTGAGGCTGCGCGCAAGCTCGTCGGTCACTACAATTCCTTCCGCCGCCAGCTTGCGGGCGGGTTCCACCACGTCCCGCCACGGCATGGTGCCGTACTTCTCCAGCGCAAGCGCCAGTCCGGCGACGGTCCCGGGCACGCCGGATGCCCTGTAGCCGATGAGCGAGCGGTTGGTCAGCTTGCCCTGCGCATCCAGGTACATATCCCGGCTCGCTCCTGCCGGCGCGGTCTCGCGGTAGTCGATGGCCGCCGCCCGTCCGTCCGCCATCCGGACGAGCATGAATCCGCCGCCGCCAAGGTTGCCGGCTGACGGGTGCGTGACGGCGAGCGTCAGGGCGACAGCCACAGCCGCATCCACCGCGTTGCCTCCGTGCTTGAGTATGTCCGCGCCCACGCGCGAGGCCGCATAGTTGGCCGTGACCACCATCCCATGCTGTGCCCTGATGGGCTCCGGAACCTTCTGCGCTAAGCAGGGCGAGCCAAATCCCGCCAGGAATCCCCAGATGAGCATCCCTGTGACCGCCAGCGCCTTAGCCATCACTCCGCGACTCTGGTTTCATCCCTCATCCCTCATCCTTCATTCTTCCGCCCTTACTCCTCCCATACGAAGGGAAATAGGAGTGCGGACGCGGTGATGAGCATCACGGCAAAGGAGAACAGGCCCACGGTGTCGCGTGTGAGCGCCGCCACCGGCGCTGCCGGGGTGAGCGAGACGCGCGTGGCATCCACCGCCATGAACAGCAGCGGCAGCAGGATGGGGAACCCCAGCGCCCCGTAGAGCGCCCCTTTCCCATTGGCCTTGGCGATGATCGCGGCGACGATAGTGGCTGCCGCACCCAGTCCCGCCAGCCCGGCAACCAGCGAGAAGAGGAACCCGGCCACACGGACCGCGTGCACGTTCAACATCAGCACGTACAGCGGCGCCACGACGATGGCGATTACGGCCACGAGGAGGAGGTTAAACATCAGCTTGCCGGCGTAGACCGCTCCGGGCGCGGCGCTCAGCCGCAGCGCCATAGACGTGGACGCCTCCTCTTCGTGCAGGAAGACGTGGGCCAGACCGGCAAACGCCGCGAAAAACAGTACCACCCATAGAAGGGCCGCCTGTGCCTGGGCGCTCAAGGAAGTTCCCCCTACCGCGAAGCCGATTACGACCATGGCCGTTATGGCGAACAGCAGGATGGCGTTAATGGCGGCCCGGTTCCGTAGCTCGGCGCGGAGGTCCTTGCCCAGGATGGCGAGCGCCTGTTGCAACGAGCCCGGCTCTACTGTGCGCTCCGGGCTGGATATGCCAGCCTGAACCGCGCTACGCGGGAGTGAGCCGGACAACGGTATCCCCCCACTCCACCTCCGCGGGTTCGTTCGTGGCGATCACGACCAATCCGGACCGCTTCTGCTCCTCGACGATCTGCTGCACAATCTCCGCCCCCTGCCCGTCCAGGTTCGCGGTCGGCTCGTCGAGCAGGAGGATGGGCGGCCGGTTCAGGAGCGCAAACGCATACTTCAGGCGTTGGCGCATTCCGGATGAGTAGCTGCCCACCAGGTCCCGCCCGCGTCCCTTGAGCCCAACGCGGTCGAGGATACGGATGAGACCATCGCGCGAGAGCTCCAGCCCGCGCAGCCTGCCAAAGAAGAGGAGGTTTTCCGCGGCTGTGAGCTCGCGGTAGAGGGTAAGGTCAGGAGCAACGTAGCCCAGGATCCGGCGCCTCAGTTCCGGAGGCACCGGTCTCCCATACTCCGTGAGGTGGACAGCCCCGGAGCTCGGCCCGAGCAGCCCTGCGATGATGCGCAGCAGGGTGCTCTTGCCGGAGCCGTTCGACCCTGCGACCACCAGCGCCTGGCCGCTGTACACCTTTGCGGATACGTCGGAGAAGACCACACGCCGCCCAAACCGGCGGCCGACAGCCTCCAGGGCAAGCGTGTAGCCATCAGTCGCCTCCATACCACCCCCAGGCTCTAGCGCCGGGCCGGCGACCATGACGCGTCGAAGTTATCCCCGACCCCGTTCGTGAGGTTCTTGGGATTCGACCCGTCCGCATTTGCCACGTAGAGGTCGCGATTCCCGTTCTTGCCGCTCATCCAGTAGAGGATATGGTTCCCATCCGGGGACCACTGAGGATCGTGGGCCTCTCCGCTGACGATCATTTTCACCTTGGTCTCATCGGCAGCGCTGTTGACGGTTATGGTTGGACCCGACGCGGGAATCACGGCGATGCCAAGCAGTTTCCGGTTCTCTGGGCTGTCCATGCGCCATGCCTCGAAGGCGATGAGCTTGCCGCCCGGGGAGACGGCAGGGTTGTCCGGCGCCATTGTGTACCCCTCGCTTGCGAACTGCAGTGTCGGAGCGCCGTGCGGATCGTCCGTCCGGTAGATCAGGATCCCGTGTCTCTTCTGGCGGGTGCTCACGCTCACGGCAAGGTGCAACGCATCAGGATACCATGCCAGGGCAACGCGGTCTGCCCCTGAGTCGGTGAGCAGATTCGGCTTGTCCGCGTCCACGTTGGGCAGCAGGACCGCCGACTCAGGCTCCACGACGGCCGGCATCGGATTGTCCGAGCTGTTGCCGGAGTCCTTCTCCCACCACTGCTGGCGGCCCACGGTAGGCGCGACCTCGCCTTCCATCACCTGCACCGCGGCGAGGGCAATCCCGTCGGGAGCCCACTTGAACGAGTTGATGGGCGGCAGCTTGCCGGCGTCCTCCGACTCCTCCTGCCCGGTGTCGTCGCCAGCGCCTCCAACGTGGGGCGGCGGGTAGATCTGCTTCATTTCGGCGGCGTTCGGCGGCAGGACCTTGATGGCGCCGCCGCTCAAGAAGCCGATGAGTTTGCCATCTGGTCGCCACTGCGGGGAGTCTTTGCTGATCGAGCCGGTGGAAGCCTGTTTCGGCTCACCCTGCCCCACCAGAAACAGTTGGAAGGTGCGCCCCTCAGTGCTCGGCGTGTCGGGCTCCCCGGCGTAGCAAATCTGCTTTCCGTCCGGAGACCAGGCAGGCGAGCGCTTCTCAGCCTTGGAATTGGTGAGCTGGCGGACCTGACCGTCCAGACCGATTGTGTAGATGTTGGTGACACCGCCATCCTGCCTCACAAACGCGATCTGGTTCACCGTTGATTGGGGCAGCGGCTCCACGTGCCCAATCTTGCCGTAGTTCCCCACCCACCAGAAGTATCCGGCGAGAAGGCCGAGCGCAACCAGGAGAAGAAGGTACTTGACTATAATGCCGCCGCGTCGCGATTTATTCATATGGCCTTTGAGGGAATGATGGAGTAGAGGAATGATGGAGAACTGCGCCGGAATCCGGACCCAACACTCCACTGCTCCATCACTCCATCACTCCAGTTCGGTATTCGGTTCAGATTACGCCCGGCCCGGCCCGTGCCGTTCCCCACCTGTTATTCCACACGGCGCCGCTGAAACGCAGTTACAAGCACGGCCAGCAGCAGGACCCCGCCCACCACTGTGCCTCGCCACAGGTCTGGGTTGCTGAGGGTCAGGTTGATGGCGCTGAAGATGGTGTGGAGCAGCAGTGCGCCCAGTACGGTCCCCAGCACGCTCCCCTCGCCACCCATGAGGTTTGCCCCTCCTACCACCGCCGCCGCCACGGCATCCAGTTCGTACGCATTGCCCGCTTGCGGATCGCCCTGGAACCCGTACCCGGCATAGAGAATACCTGCCAGTCCGCCGAGCAGCGCGCTGATACCGTACGCAAACAGCTTCACGCGATAGACGTTAACGCCGGAGAGGCGCGTCGCCTGCTCGTTACTCCCAACGCTATACAGGTACCGCCCGATGCGCATACGGTTGAGCGCCAGCACCGCGAGCCCGGCCACTGCCGCCAGGATGATAACCGGAATAGGGATGGCATAGGGCTTGCCGTCGAAGAGGTTGCCGTTGGCCAGGTAGAGCAGACCCGGGAAACCGGAAATGGAGATAGGAAGCTGATTATTGATGATGAGGGCCTGGCTACGCAGCAGCAGCAGGGAGGCCAGGGTGACCACAAACGACGGCAGCCGCAGCTTGTGGATCAACGTGGCGTGGATCAGGCCGATGCCGGCCGCCGCGATGAGCGAAAGCAGCACGGCCAGGCTGGCGGCAGCGGGAGTGACTAGATGCACCGAAAGCCGAGTGGCGAACATCGCCATCAGCATGCCCGCGAACCCTACCATGGAGCCCAGGGACAGATCGATGCCGGCTGTTATGATCACCAGGGTTTCGCCGATGGCGAAGATAGAGAGAAGGGCGACCTGCAGCGCGATATTGTGGAGGTTTCCCGGCCCGAAGAACGCGCCGCGCATCCGCGTGAAGTACATCCCCGCGCACAGGAGCACCAGCACCGCCACAACGCTCAGCTCCCGAGTCTCCAGGAGGCGCGCCTGTGATTTGCTTGTCTCAACGCCAAGACGCGCCGCCGGAAGTGGCGGCGCGTCTTGGCTGGCCGGGGGCGGATCAGGTAGTTTCAAGCCCCTTGGCCTTCAGCTTCTGGATGAAGGGTGCGGCGTTTGTCGGAGTTACCACCTCGACCCCGGTATCGATGATATTCCCCTTCACGGTCATCCACAGCTTGTCCAGCTCAGGCTTGAGGTCGTTCATCGCC
>CAYNFH010000061.1:13994-14319 GCA_964396385.1 uncultured Chthonomonadaceae bacterium
TCGCCGCAGTGAAGCCCTTGCGGTTGATGTTGTAGAGCAGGATGGTAGACAGGCGGCCAAATTCATACGGTTTCTGGATCACCGCCGCATCCACGTCCCCGCTCTGGAGGTATTGGAGCGTCTGTGGGTCGCCGTCAAAGCACACGATCTTGATCTTGTTCCGCAGATTGTGCTCCTTAACGACCTTTACGATCCCTGGGCCGTTGTAGGACCATAGTCCAACGCAGAGGTCGATCTGGCTGCCGTATCTTGTCAGGGCATCCTGCACATTCCGGATGGCCATGGCCTTGTCGGCCTTGTCCTGGGAAGGCGCCTGGAGCTCCTT
>CAYNFH010000061.1:14329-28200 GCA_964396385.1 uncultured Chthonomonadaceae bacterium
GAAGTTGTGGCCCTGTACCGCATCCTGGAAGCCCTTGTAGCGATCCCTGGCGTTCTGGGCGCTCATGTTCCCCACGAATGCTATGTAGCTTCCTCCCTTGGGAAGCAGCTTAACTGCCTGCTCTCCCGCCCGCTTCCCTGCCTCATAGTTGTTCGTACCCAGGTACGCCAGGCGCTCGCTCGTCGGCGCGTCGGAATCGTAGCAGATGACGGGAATGCCCTGGTTGATGGCGTCATTGATGACGGGCGTGAATGCCTCCGCCTCGATGGGGGTGACCGCGATACCGTCCTTCTTCGCGGCTACCGCCTGCTCGAAGACGTTCTTCTGGTCATTATTCGAGGGTTGCGCCCCGGGAGGAAGGACTCGCTTGGCGTCGCATCCGGGCAGCGTGGGGACGGCGTCGTTCATCCCCTTCTCCATGGCGGACCAGAAGGGGCTGCTGTTGTTGGTAATGATCTCAATGGAGATGGGGCCGTTCGGCTTGAGAGGCTTGTCGAACTTGGCCGCCGCGGAGCTCGCGGCCCCCGCTGGGGCCGTCGTGGCAGCCGGAGCGGTCGAAGGACCGGTCGAACTGTTCGTGGAGCTCCCGCCGCTATCCTTGCAGGCCGGCAGGCAGAGGGAGAGCGCGGCGGCGAGGGCAGCGCTCGCCAGCCTGCGGCGCCACGAGAGTGGATGCATTGGTCGGGATCCTCCTGTTTGGCGTGGTCGGGCCTCGGCCCGAGCCAGAGGGAAGTGGCTCGTCACCACGCTCAAGTTCGGCCGCTTTCGAGGCGATTCCTTCCGCACTGATTGCCAATTGGCCGCCTGACCGCTTTTGTTGACGCTCCGTTTTGGCGTATGTTATAATCGCGGGCGAGCGCCCCGTTGGGCGCTGGAGAAACTGGATGACAATGGTGGACGAGAGCGAGTCGCTTCGGAACAGGATTGCCCAACTCGAGCGAGAGCTCGCGGCCAAGGACCAGGAGATCTCCCAGCTACGGCGGACCTCAGAGGTGGCCGAGACGCCCGTAGCCCTCAATGAGTTTGAGGACACCCTCAAGCGCCTCGTCCAGCGCATCGCTATGATCCTCCAGGCGGAGAAGTGCGCCGTGATGATCCTGGACAAGGAATCCGGCGAGCTTGTCGCCACCGGCCCTGCCTTCGGAATGACGGAGCGGGACATCCGGCTCCTCAGGGTGCGGACCTCCCACGGCATAGCAGGTGAGGCGTTCCGCACCGAGACCCCTATCATCTTCAACGATGCCGCCCACGATCCTCGCGCCCATCGGGATCAGGTGGAGCAGCTTCGTATCAAGAACGGTGTAATCGTCCCTGTGGTCGTTGAGAAGCGCGACGATAACAACCGGGTGATGGAGCGCATCCCCATCGGCGTCCTCTGCGTGTTCAACAAACGCTACCACGGCGAATTCATCCAGGAGGACGTGCAGCTCCTCGACAGGCTGGCCCGCAGTGCGGCGGCGGTGATCGCCAACGCACAGATGTTCCAGCAGATCATTGAGGAGAAGCAGAAGCTCGTCCATACCATCGAGAGCCTCTATGCGGGTCTCATTCTGGTAGGCGGCAACGGGAACATCATCCAGATGAACGCCCGGGCGCGCCAGATTTTCAACGTTCGCGAGGACCCCATCGGCAAGCAGTATATGCAGGTCATCCGGCATGAAAAAGCTCTCGAGATCCTTGCCAAGATGCTCTCCAAGGAGCAGACGCGCGATCAGTCCGCGGATGAGGACGAGAACCAGGCCGCCGAAGAGATCGCCGTAGCGGATCCTGAGACCGATGAGGAGCGCATCTTCCAGGTGCACCCCGCGCCCGTCCAAGGCGAGGACCACCGGCTCATCGGCACGGCCATCATCCTGAACGATATCACCGAGATCCGCAACCTGGAGCGTATGAAGACCGAGTTCGTCGCCATCGCGGCGCACGAGCTTCGGACGCCGATGACGCCCATCAAGGGCTTCATAAGCATGCTCGCGCAGGACGAGTTCGATAGCTTCAGCTTCGAGGAGCGCAAAGAGTACTATCAGATCATAGAGCAGAACGTGGACCGCCTGGGCCGCCTGATCAACGACCTCCTCAGCGTTACCCGAATCGAGCGCGGCATTGCCCAGCAGCTCTTCTGGGAAGAGGTCAACCTCACCGAGCTCGCCCAGTCCGTCTGCGAGGTGCAGAAGGGAATGACCAACACGGAAAGGCATCCGTTGGTCATCGACTCCCGGCCGGATCCGCTGAACGCGACCGTGGGCCGCGATCAGCTAGAGCAGATTCTCCAGAATCTGGTAAGTAACGCTATCAAGTACTCACCCGAGGGCGGCGAAATCCGGGTGATCCTCCGCGAGGAGCCGGAGACCAAGACCGTCCTTGTCGGGGTCAAGGACCAGGGGACCGGAATACCGGAATCGGCTAAGGCCAAGCTGTTCAAACCGTACCGCCGCATTCACAATCCGCGCACGGCTTCCGTGAAGGGGACGGGCATTGGCCTGTTCCTCGTCAAGAACTTGGTCGAAGCCCACGGCGGCACCATCTGGGTTGAGAGCGAGCTCGGCAAGGGCACAATCTTCTGGTTCCGTATCCCCAAGGCCCCGCCCGAAGAGACACAGACCGAAGCCAAGCAGGGTTCGTAGGACTCGCACGTTTCTCAGGGTTCCTTGGTCTGGAGCCCTAGGCACTTTAGAACCGGTGAGCCCACCTCAGGAGTCCCCATGCCAGACGATCCCTCGCCGCGCGATCCGCTCGCAAGCAACCTTCAGAGCGCGGTGGACAAGAAGCTCACCCTGCACGAAGGAGTGCTTATGACCCTTGCCGGCGCGGCCGGTGAGGGTCTTGTCGTTACGGATCGGCGCGTCATGATAGTCCGCGAGCAGATGCCAATCGTCGCGGGCGAGACGGTAGTAGACTGCTTCGACTATCCGTACGAGCAGATCCACACGGTGCGTGTGGATGGCGCGGTAGGCGGCGGGCACCTGAAGCTTGTCCTCATCACCCCGCCGGTGGACGACAAAGAGGTCACCCTCTACTTTCCGATCTACGACCTGTCCCGGTTCGACAGCGCTGCCGCACGTATCCGCATGTTGGCGGAGCAGACCCGCTCCATTCCGGTGACCGCTCCGCCCCTTGAGCTTCAGTCAAGGAGGACATGCGCCACGTGCGGCGCCGTGGCCGGAAGCGAATGGGCGTTCTGCGGGCAGTGTGGAGCGCCTCTCTGTGCCGTCTGTTCACAGTGTGGCAAGGCATTACCTGACGGCGTGCGATTTTGCGTTTACTGCGGAGTCCCGACTGCAGAAGGAACCTCCACGGGCTAAGCGAGGGAACATATCGTCTGGCCGGCAAGTCTGCTACATGCAGCGGGCAATTCGGCCGACTGCACGGAGGACACTCGCGTGGCTCTGATTGCGCTCCCTATCAGGCGTGTAAAGGGTGCCGAAGATCTGCCCCTGCCCTCCTACGCGACGGCCGGATCGGTCGGGATGGATCTTTACGCAGCCGTGGAGGGGGACGTAACGCTACAGCCGGGCGAGCGCCGGCTGGTGCCGACCGGCATCCGGATCGCGCTCCCGGAAGGATACGAGGGCCAGGTGAGGGGTCGCAGCGGTCTCGCGATTCAGCGAGGGCTTGGCATGGTTAATGCGCCGGGAACGATTGACTGCGACTACCGTGGGGAAGTGCAGGTGGTGCTCATTAACTGGAGCCAGGACGCACAGACGATCCGCAGGGGAGATCGGATCGCCCAGCTCGTCATCGCACCCGTGGTGAGGGCGGACCTGGTGGAGGCGGACGTACCGGAAGACACCGCGCGGGGTTCGGGAGGATTCGGCCACACGGGCGCGTAACGCCGAGGGCGACATGGACAACACCGCCAGCGTAGCGACAGCGATGCCTACTTCGTCCAAGACAAACTGCCCATCCTGCACGGCGGAGCTGCCCGAGGGCAGCCGGTACTGTCCTGCCTGCGGCGCCTCTCGCGAGGTGTCACAGGGCATGGCCGACTGGCGCGCGGAACCGATGCTCGCCGAGGCCAACCTTCTGAGGATGCGCGGACAGTGGCAGGACGCCGAGACCCGCTGCATCGAGACCCTCCGGCTCGACCCCAACAACGTCCACGCTCACTCCCTCCTCGGCGACATATACCGGGACCAGGGACGATACGATGATGCCGCCCAGTGGTATCAGATGGCACTGGACCTCAATCCCGCCAGCGCGGCCGACCGGGCGAAGCTGACCTATGTGGAGAAGCTGTTGGCCAAGTCAGTTCCGGCACACAGCGGTTCGCTGGGCGGAACTCAGCCGTTGTTGGGGCTTTCTCCAGTTCTCTGGATTCGTGGGCTCACGGCCATCTCGGTTGCGTTCATTGTGATTGTCGTCGCCATTGTGCTTACGAGCCGGGGATCGTCACCTCGCGAGACGCGCGGTACGGTGCCGGGAAGCGCGGGAACCGTTACAACCGCGCTTCCCACTGGGACTACGGGCGGTCCCCTCCCGCTGCCCAGGCCGCCGCAGCCTTCTTCGGAAGCGGCGAAAGCGCCGACTAGCCGACCCGCGACGTCAGCGCCGGCTACGCCCAACATCTACACGGATAGAGAGCTGGCGCTCCGCGACCAGGTCACGCGCCAGGCCGGACTGGGGCCGGAAACGACCGTGGCGGAGGCGACAATTGAGCCTCGCGAGCAGCGCGCCAGCCTGCTGCTGCTCCAGACAACCTCCGCGACCGACCCTTCCGCCGTACGGGAGGCCATCACGCGGACCGCACTCGCCGCGGCGCACGCCGCCTTCTTGGCCGATCAGGCTATCCAGCGCGTTACCGTTGAGGTCCGCATCGCCTCCTCCGCTGGCCGGGCAGATCCAGCATTCTCCGGAGATGTGGAGCGGCTGGCATTTGACGCCGCGCAAGGCTCGGGCGGAGGGCCCGACCAGGCCCTGTCGGCCTTTACTAGCGTCTGGTGGGCTCCCGGCCTCCAGCAGGCCGCCTCCGCCCCATCAGCAGGCGCAGCTCCGTCGGGTGGCGCCACCGGCCTCTAAGACCGGACGCTGGCACGTATCCAAGCTTGTCTGACCGCACTGCCTCTCACCTCTCACCTCTCACCTGGTATACTTCCCCCACCGATGCCCGAAGGGGAACTGAACTGGAGCCCGGTCCCTGAAGCGACGCTCAACCTGGATGCTACGCTCAGGTCCGGCCAGAGCTTCCGATGGAGGCAGAGCACTGCCGGGGAATGGCTGGGCGTTGTTGCCGACGTTGCGCTGCGCCTCCGGCCGGCGCGAAACGGCTTCTGGTGGCAAACGTCTCCGGGGCCGGACCAATGGGACGTGGTGCATGACTATTTTGCTCTGGATGTGGATCTGGAGAGGCTGTCCCGGGGTTGGATCCTGAACGACCCTCGTATAGCATCGTCCGTCCGGCGTTTTGGGGGATTGCGGATACTCCGCCAGCCGGCGGAAGAGGTGTTCTTTTCCTTTCAGTGCGCGTGCTGCAACACCATCACGAAAATCACTCGCAGTATCCAGTCGCTGGAGCGGCGCGCCGGCGAGCCCGTTGCCGAACTGGACGGGCAGACGCTATACCGTTTCCCGTCGGCATCGAGCATCGCGGAGCTATCAGAGGCGGATCTGCGGAAGGATCTTTGGGGATACCGCGCTCCACGAGTCCTGGAGGTGGCGCGGCTCCTCGCCGATGGCGGTGAGCGGTGGTTCGATAGCCTGAGACGTGCGCCTTATGCCCAGGCCCATGCCATCCTGGCGGAGCTGCCCGGCATCGGTGCGAAGATTGCTGATTGCATCTGCTTGTTCGGGCTGAGGCACGACGAGGCGGTGCCTGTCGACACGCATGTGCGGCGCGTTCTCACGCAGCTTTACCGCCCGGACCTGGCGTCGAAGTCGCTCACCCCATCCGTCTACGCGGAGTTGGGCGACCTGGTAAGAGAGAAATTCGGATGCTATGCAGGATGGGCCCAGCAGTATCTCTTCTCTGAAGACCTCCGGATTGTTGCTTAACCATATAGAGACAGGGTTGTGCCTATGAGTCCCGTGCTGTTTTACAACACGCTTTCGCGCCGTAAGGAGGAGTTTCAGCCGCTGGAGCCCGGCAAGGTCGGGATGTATTGCTGTGGACCAACCGTATACAACTACGTCCACATCGGCAACCTCCGCGCCTACATCTTCGACGACGTGCTCCGGCGGACCCTCAAGTACAACGGCTACGACGTGCGCCATGTGATGAACATTACGGACGTCGGCCACCTTGAGTCGGATGAGGATGAGGGCGAGGATAAGATGGAGAAGGGCGCCTCCCGGGAGGGGCTCTCCGTCTGGGAGATCGCCCGTAAGTATGAGGGCGCATTCTTCCAGGACGCCGCCAATCTGAACATACAGAGACCGGAGGTCGTCTCCCGTGCTACGGAGCACATCCCGGAGATGATCCACCTGGTGGAGCGGCTCCTGGAGAGCGGCTGCGCCTACGTCACGCCCGGAGCCGTCTACTTCGATACCAGCACCTTCCCCAACTATGCTAACCTGGCACGGCTGGACCTGAGCGGACTGGTGGCCGGAGGCGGCGGGCGTGTGGAGCTCCTCGGAGAAAAGAAGCACCCGAACGACTTCGCGCTCTGGTTCATGAACAAGCCGCGCCACATTATGCAGTGGGATAGTCCCTGGGGCCGGGGCTACCCCGGCTGGCACATCGAGTGCTCGGCGATGAGCATGAAGTACCTCGGCGAAACGTTCGACATCCATTGCGGCGGAGTGGACCACATCCCGGTCCACCATACCAACGAGATCGCCCAGAGCGAGTGCGCCACGGGTAAGCAGTTCGTCCGGTACTGGCTGCACAATGAATTCCTCATCATCGAGAACGCCAAGATGGCCAAGTCCGGAGAGAACTTCCTCACGCTCCAGCGGCTTATCGACCGCGGATTCGAGCCTCTAGCGTACCGCTATCTATGCCTTCAGGCGCACTATAGAAGTGAGCTGAAGTTCTCCTGGGAGACCCTGGAGGGCGCTCAGACCGGCCTGCGGAAGGTGTACTCCGCGCGGCCCGACGCCGATCCGCTGGCCGATGACGCTGCGTTCCGTGACGCGCGGGAGGAGGCGCTGGCGGCGCTGAATGACGACCTGGGAACGCCGCAGCTTGTGGGAATCCTGAACCGGTACAACAGCTTCCGGCTATGGAATGAGTTCGATGCCGTCCTGGGCCTGGAGATCGCCGGCCACATGAAGAGGGGCGAAGAGCCTCCGCCCCCCGAAGTGCAGGCGATCGTTGAGGAGCGGAATGCCGCTCGGAAGGCCAGGGACTGGGGACGCTCAGACGCCCTCCGAACGCAACTGGTTGAGATGGGCTGGGAGGTAGGTGACGGACCGCAAGGCACGGCCGTTAAGCGTAAGCTGTTGTAGTGCACGGAAGAGTACGGGGAGAGGTCCTGGCTCCAGGTTCATCCCTCATCCCTCATCCTTGCCCTTGTCACCCCGTCACCCTGTCTTCGTACTGAAGGGAGAGGGAACCTTTTGCATCTCGGACTCGCTTGACTCGATGTCGCGAGCACGTCCAAGACCCAGGACGCCGTGAATGATCTCCATCCTCTCGCTGACCCGCCGCGATGAAGCGGCAAGGTTTGAGGCCCTCGTGCGGCAGCACCAGGCGTCGCTCTATCGCGTCGCCTACCGCCTTTGTGGCAACCGGGATGACGCCGAGGACCTGATCCAGGAGACCCTGCTGGAGGCGTACGAGGCCTTCGGACGCTTTACGGCCGGCACTCACTTTGACCGGTGGGTATTCCGAATCATGCGGAATACCTTCATCGACAAGGTGAGGGGCCGCCCCAAGGTTCGGCTGGAGTCTCTGGACGCTCCGGTCTGTGGAGGCAGTGAAGCAAGTAAGCTGGTTCGTGAGATCGTGGACCTATCCAGCGCTCCGGACCTGGAGCTGATGGCGCGTACGCTGGACGGTCCTATCCAGGACGCTCTCCAGGCGTTACCGGAGGAGTTCCGAACCGTCGTCATACTTGCGGATATCGAGCAGATGTCGTACGAAGAGATCAGCCAGACGGTAGGCTGTCCAATCGGCACGGTGCGGTCGCGACTGCACCGGGGCCGGGCGATTCTCAAGGAGAAGCTCAAGAGCTACGCTCGCTTCTGATAGTAATGTCATGGAATGTGAACGCTGTAACGAGAACCTCTCCGCATACGCGGACGGCGTGCTATCCAGGCGCGACGCGAGCCAGGTGAAGGCGCATATTGACACCTGCCGGCGCTGCCGGGAAGACCTGTCCGAATTCCGAACTCTCACCGCCCTGCTTCGCGCGACGGCCGATCCGGAGCCGCGGCCGGCGTTCTGGGCGGAGACATACACGCTTTTGCGCGAGCAAGCTGTTGCGCGACCGAGGCGCTCCCTCCCGTTGCGCGCGCCCGGGCTCGGCTGGGGGGTGGCCCTTGCGGCGCTCCTTATCGTTGCGCTCCTGGTTCCGCCGCGCCGGATTAATCTTGCCCAGATACCCCCTACGTCTGTATCGCCCGCGGCGCTCGTCTCTCTGCATGCGCGCCTCCGGTCCGATCTGCCTCTGGCCGATTCGGCCTCGCTTCACTACGCGCTGGTCGATGCAGACGGGACGGATGAGAGCTTCGAGGGCGTGGAGTAACGTTCTTCGCCTGGCCGTGTGTGCGGCACTTGTCCCGCACACCCTTCAGGGACATAAGCGGGCGTCCATACCTCGCCGTGGAGCCAAGGCGGCTGCCATTCGCCGCCATCCTGTCAAGCCCAAACCGCCGCCTATCCCCACCGCTCCGGAGCTGCTCCAGCGTGTGCTTCTCTGGGAGGAGCAGGTCCCGTTTACGGCCGTTCAGACGATCGTGCTGCCGTCCGGTCAGAACTCGCAGGCCGCCATCACCGGTGAGATACACCTCGGCAAGCGTCGGAGCCGAATCGAATATCGAGTACCCAGGGTCAAGGCCGGTCAGATCATCATCACAGACGGGCGGTGGCGAAGTGAGATTCGGCCACGTACGCACGTCATGGTACGTACACCGGAATCGTGGACCCCGACCACCTGGGCGACCGCCGAAAAGGTCGTTCATCGAATTCAGGGTTCCTACGCCTTGCGAGTAGATCCCCGGCCCACGGCCGTCTCGGGACTGGCAACCTACGTGCTCGAGATCAAGCCCCTGCTTGGTGACCGGAACCGGCACGTCTGGTGGGTAGATAAGAAGACGAGCCTGGTGCTTAAGCGCGAGGAGTACGATCCCAAGGGGCTGCTCAGCTCAGTCACTACCTACTCCAATGTCAACTACCATGTCGCTCCCAGTACGGCGGCTACCGCGGTGCAACCGCCGCCGGGATTACGGGTAGTAACTCTCAAGCCCCAGCCTTTGGCGACAACGCTGGAGGCTGCCCGCCGGATCGCACCCAAGTGGGCGCCGGTGCCCAGGTCGCTCGGCAGGGGTTTTGAGTTCGAGAGCGCGGAGATGACCAAGGTGAAGGGCGCCCCTACGCTCCACCTACACTACTCCGACGGTCTGGTGGGAGTCTCGCTGTTCTATGTTCAGGGGCGAGCCACGGTCCGCCCCGGGGACCAGCCGTCGCGACAGGTGCACGTGAAGGCCGCGCCGGGGACAATCACCCACCAAAACCGCTACACCATCCTCTCCTGGACTCTGCCGGGACATACGGTAAACCTGGTGGCGGACCTCGCGGAGAGCGCCCTGCTGGACATCGCGCGCCGCCTCCCCTAGCCACATCGCCAGGAACTTTCCGCCAGTCCTCAGGGTATCCTCTCCACAGACCGGCCGAGTGACTTCGCTTCCGGCCATCAACCACCAACCATCCATGGCTACGCAGGCAGCACCCGCACTCCCGCCAGCCGCGCGAGAGGGTCAGCAGGTTACCGCGGTCCACTGGATCATCCTGGTAGGACTGATTACCGCGGCCATCCTGGAGATCCTCGACACCACCATCGTCAATGTGGCGCTGCCCCAAATGGCGGGCAATCTTGGGGCCACCGCACAGGAGATAAGCTGGGTCTCCACCGGGTACATCCTCTCGAACGTGATCGTTCTCCCCATGACCGCATGGCTCTCCGGCCGCTTCGGCCGAAAGCGGTACATGACCGGGTCCATCCTGCTCTTTATGGCCGCGTCCTTCTTTTGCGGCACCTCCAGGTCATTGGTCGAGCTCGTGTTCTGGCGCATTATCCAGGGGTCGGGCGGGGCAGCGCTCTTGTCGACCGTACAGGCGACTCTGCGGGAGATATTTCCGAAGGACATGCAGGGGACGGTCCAGGGCATCTACACCCTCGGCGTGATTATGGCGCCGACCCTTGGACCGACGGTGGGCGGATGGATAACGGATAACTGGTCCTGGCCATGGGTCTTCTTCGTCAACCTGCCCATTGGGACGGTAGCGGCATCCATCACCTATCTGTTCCTATGGGATGCGCCTTACCAAAAGCGAGCGCCGGAGATAGACTGGCCGGGGATAGGATTGCTGGCGGTCGGCCTGGGGTCGCTTCAATATGTGCTGGAGGAGGGCAATTCTGAGGACTGGTTCGACAGCTCCCGCATCGTATGGTTTTCCGTCATATCCGGGATAGCCGTCATTACGCTGATCATCTGGGAGCTCTGGCCAAGTAACCAGCATCCCGTGGTGAACTTCCGTGTCATGAAGAACCGGGAGCTAAGCGCGGCGCTGTTCCTCTTTGTTGCGCTGGGGTTCGGGCTCTACGGGGGCGTATTCCTGTTCCCGCTCTTTGCCCAGAATATCCTCGGCTTCACCGCAACCGTCACCGGACTGGTGCTCTTGCCGGGCGGTATTGGCACCGGCATCAGCGCCATGATCTGCGCGCGCCTGCTCAATAAGGGACAGCTCATCCCACCAAAACTGCTGATCTTCCTGGGCAACGGTCTTTTTGTCTGGTCCATGTGGACCATGGGGCACCTTACCAACCTTAGCGGCGAGCCGGACACTCGGTGGGCGCTTATCTGGCGCGGGTTTGGCCTGGGATTCCTCTTCGTACCCATCACGCTGGCGGCCCTGTCCACGCTCAAGCCGTGGGAGATCCCGCAGGCGACGGCCATGATGAACCTTATGCGGCAGCTCGGCGGCTCTTTCGGCATCGCCCTGCTGGCGACCTATCTCACGAATATGACGGCATTCCACCAGAGCCGGCTTGCGGAGCACATCTACAATGGGAACCCGCTGTATCAGCAGCGGCTCCAGCAGTTGACGTCGTTCTTGATGTCCAGGGGATACGACGCGGTCTCGGCCCAAAAGGGAGCCATAGCGATCATCGCCCGGACCATCGGTGCGCAGGCGAGCACCATGGCATTCAACAATGCGTTCCAGTTGATTGGCCTGTTCACGCTGTGCGTATCGCCGGCCATTCTCCTGCTGAAGACGGGCCGTAAGCCGCCCCAGGGCGTGGAGATGGGCCATTGATGCAGAAGTTTAGAACGCAATGTCTGCCATGAACAGCTCCGCGCTCCCGCCGTGGTCCAGCCGCTGGTACTCCGCTACCAGCTTCAGCAGCGGAACCGGATAGACACGCAGGCTCAGCGTCTTCGCGTCCCGGTAGCTCCGGCTGTTGAACGTGCTCACAATGGCGTCGTCCCACCGTGCGGTCACGCCGAGCCACGGCAGGACCATCCGGTCCGCCTCCAGTAAGGCGCCGTGCAGGAAACCCCTGGTCCCATTGTTCGCGGGGTTGCTGTCCTCTCCGTAGACCGCCATCGCCTGGATCTGAGTCCGGCGCCAGTGGTAGACGCCATCCAGCCCAAACCGCTTGGCTGAATCATCCGTGTTCATCGTAAGCGGCGGCTGTGCGAAGTACGCGAATGCGCCTGCCTGTTTGTCGACCGGTCCAACCGACGCCTTCAGGAACACGTCTCGGAACCGGCCGAAGAACTGCCGCTCCCCTACCCTGTTTCCACTCTGTCCGGATGGCGGCGCGCCCCCCGCAATGTACCAGTGGAACCTGTAAAGGTCGTCGCCGCTCACCTGGATCCCCGTCATGGCGTCGCCGAGCAGCACATCGTTCCGCTGCCCCGCGGTGGTAACGAACAGGTTCGGAAGCGAGATGGTGGTGAGGTTTACCTGCGGGCTGTAGGCGTACGGCAGCTCGAACTGTCCCGCCTTGAGCATGATCCTGTGCCGCTCGTCCACGACCTGCTGTACCCATGCCTCCCAGCTCGGGAACGGCTGCGACTTGTCGTCCACGAAGTAGTCGTGGTGCACGTAAAAGGCCGTGCCCCTGCTCAGTAGTCCGCCGGCGAGGATCTGCGTCTCCGTAAACTGCACGGTAACGGCGCCGGGGTGGAGATGCTCTATCTGCGGCTTCACCTGCACCGCCAGCGGAACCGTTTTCTGCCAGGCAAGGATCGCGCTCTTCTCTGCGCCCGGTACCCGGAAGTTGTTGGCTTTGAACGCCAGGCCGAATTCATTTAGTCGGGGAAAGCCGCTATGGCACGTGGCGCACGCCATGTGGTATGTCCGTGCGAAGAATGGGGTGCCTCGCGCCGGAGCCAGGCACACAGAGAATAGGCAGATAGTCGCCACAATTACGCGACGCATTCGATCGGCGCTCCTTACGCGGACAAGGGTGCGGGCCGGCAGGTTCGAGTTGCCGGCCCGCATCGTTCTCAGTAGTACTCGGATTTCGGATAGTTGGCGAAGTTGGCACGATACAGGTCGACAACCCAGGATGGGACGGAAAACCACTCCCACTGGTCCGTCTCGAGGTTCATGGGATTGTCGAACACCCCCTGGAAAGTCTCCTGCAGCCTCCTCGCCTTGGAATGCCCGTCAAAGTACGCGAAATTCAGGAACTTCAGGTGGTGCTGGAACTGGCCGTGGCCGGACGTATCGCCGTCCCATACGTGCAGAATGTCGGACCAGCCCGCCAGGTCGGGCCACGGAACTCGAGACTCTCCCATCATGATCTTGGAGGCGGGACCGCCGGGTGCACCGTCCACCTCCGCAAGTGTGACGCCATCGGCGTGACCCACGAATGGCCAGTCCAGGTTCTGAGCCCACCATGTATTCCCAGCGTATGAAATACTCAGTCCCAGGGCCGTGTCTCCCGGGTAGTACTGGGCATACAGGTTCTGAAATGCCGTAGCGTACTGGTTGCTGGGACAGCGATAGACAGCCGTGTTCTTGACGTAGGGTAGGATGAGCGCACGCCACGTATGCCGGGGCGACGGATCGGTGCCGTTCCCGGAGTCTCCGATGGGCAGCATCTCATCATAGTCCTGCGCGTACATCAGGGTCCCCAGTCCAAGCTGCCGCTCGTTGGAGAGGCAGCTTACGGAGCGAGCCTTTTCGCGCGCCTGGGCGAACACGGGGAATAGAATTGCGGCGATGATCGCGATCACCGCAATCACAACAAGTAGCTCGATCAGCGTGAATCCCCGCCGGGTTCCTCTTCGTGGTGTCATTGCACTCCTCCGGTAGTGCTGGCGACGACCGGCATGGATGGAACTCTTGCCGAGCCGAACAGCCAGGGGATGACAAATCCGCAGCAAGCGGTAAATACGGCACTGATAAGGATCAGTGCTCGTAGTCCGACGGCCTCGTACAGTCGGGCGCCGATCACGCCGCCTGCGAGGGAGGCCGCGATGCGGGCCGTAGTAAGCATCGAAAAGGCAGTGCCCTCTACGTGCTCTGGGGCAACGCGGGCGCCCAGATCCAGCACCGCCAGCATGGCGAACATCGAGAGCCCTCCATCGACCAGGTATATCGCCGCGGCGCTCACCCGATCGAACATTGCCAGGTATCCCAGATGGCCGGCGGTCCCGGCCACAACCGCGCAACGTATCAGCGTCAGCGCTGGAAGCCGCCGCGAAAGAGGCGCGTAAACCGCGCCTGCCGCGATGCCCGCGCCGGCGAAGACCGCCCC
>CAYNFH010000062.1:0-28037 GCA_964396385.1 uncultured Chthonomonadaceae bacterium
GTTGGAGTTACCCCCGTCTATCAGGATGTCTCCGGCTTCCAGGAGCGGCGTGAGGGCCGCGATAGTGCTCTCGACTGGCGCGCCGGCTGGGATCATCATCCAGACGACGCGCGGCTTCTCCAGCTTCTCGACCATATCCCCCAGCGTAGCGCAGCGCTCCGCGCCCTGCTTGCACGCTTCGTCCACCGCGGCAGGGTTGCGGTCGAACACCTGTACGTGGTGTCCGCCCTCCAGCAGCCGCTGCGTCATGTTGGCCCCCATCCGTCCAAGGCCTATCATGCCCAACTGCATCCTAATGCTCCCTCCGGTCGCGGCGTTCAGGCGTTCGGGCGTTCCGGCCCAATATCCGCATCACCTGAACACCTGAACACCTGAACACCCTCCTAAATCGGTGACTGGCAGACCCCGCCATCCACCAGCAGCGAGACGCCGGTGATGTAGGACGCGCGCTCCGACGCCAGGTAGACAACGGCGTCCGCGATCTCCCGTGGCTCCGCCATGCGGCCCAGCGGCACCGCCTTCTCCGCTCGCTCCGTGGCCTCTTCCTCCGTTATGCCCAGCGCTTTCGCGCGCACCTGCGCCAGGTGAACCTGCCGGTCGGTACGCGTATTGCCCGGCAGTACCGCGTTCACAAGGATACCGTATGGCGCCACCTGGTTCGCCATGGTGCGCGTCAGCGCGGAGATGCCGGTGCGCAGGGTGGTGGAGATGGTCAGGTCATCCGAAGGCTGCTTGGCGACCAACGATGTGATGTGGATGATCCGCCCCCACCCTTTCTCGCGCATTACTGGAATCGTGAGCCGGCAGAGTCGCACCACGTTCATCAGCGTGGACTGCACGCCCGCCTCCCACTGCGCATCCGAGAGGTCCATGAACTTGGCCGCGGGCGGCCCGCCCGTATTCGTCACGAGAATGTCCACGGTGCCGAACTGGTCGACAGTGCGCTTGAACCAGCCCTCCAGGTCCTCCGGGCGGCTCACGTCTGCCGTAACCGTCAGCACATCCCGCGGTCCCACGCAAGCCTGGAGGTCGTGCCGGGCCCGCTCCAGCCCATCCGGGTCTCGGGCACAGATGGAGACGCGGCAGTCCTCCTCGGCGAGGCCGAGCGCCACCGCCTTCCCAATTCCCTTGCTTGCCGCCGCGACCATGGCCACGCGGCCGGACAGTCCTAACTCCACCGAATACGCTTCCCTACATGTAAATGAGTAAATGAGTGTGCGCCGGAAGCCCCCCGGCCCCCAATTCTGGGGGAGTGTGAGGAACGTACACCCATTTACTCATTTACCCATTTACTTCTTCTTCGCCCGCTTCATCAGCTCACCCGCCGTTATCTTGCGGGTGGGCTTGGATAGGTCCTGAGGCTCGGTGGGGTTGGACGTATCCACCGGCTGGGCGATAATCAGTCCGTTCCTGGCACCCTTCTTCCCTCTGGGCTGCGCGGTGGCAGCCGTGGTGTAGAGCAGCGCGTCCGCCGGCCTGATCCAACGGAACGTGTCCTTCGCCAAGGGCTTGTCTACCATTACCCTGTTGTCGTACGCCACGTGCAGCGGCAGGCCGGGGGTCTCGGGGTCTAGCGGAGGCAGGTTCGGATCGTCCGGCGGATCCGGCTGCTTCACCGGCTTCGGAATGGGCTTTGAGTCGAACGTGAACCGGCGGAGCAGGTGGTCCGATTGGCCGAAGTAGAGCCGAACCTCGCCCGTCCTGTCCTCGTTGCCCATGTCCAGCGACACGACGTCGGTCTGAACTCCATCCACCACGGCCGGCTCTACCAACCGTCCGGAGCGGGCCCCTTCCAGCAGGTGGCTCACGGCGTCCACACCGGTGAGCGCCGCCAGCTCTACCGTAGAAGCCAGGTAATGGAAACCGCTGAAATCCCGCGGGGCGAGAGCCTGCGTATAGATCCCCTTCTCCTGAGAGTAGGAGTAGAACATCTTGCCGTCGCATAGGAACCGGCGTACCGCGGATCCGGAGCCCGTGATGGCATGCTCCGTCACCTCGAAGAGGAGCCGGTTGGGCCGCTGAACGGTCAGGTGCGCCTTTATGACAGGACCGCCGTCATAGGTTGTCTCCTGGTCTAGGGTGCGGAGCGCTCGGTAGGCCCGCACGGCCTCGTCCATTACTGTGCGCGCCTCCGGAGTAATGGCCCCCTGGCCCAAGGCAGGGCGGGCCGCGGCCACGCACACCATAGATATGAGTATCGCGCTGTACTTTAGCGCATTCAGACGTTCACGTTTCATGCGCCCCATTTCGGCGACCCTGCGCGGCATTCCTATGCTGCGACGCGAGTTCGGCCGCTTGCTATTCAGACCGCCCTAACCTGTCATTCCGAAGGAGCGAAGTGATACCTCTGTTATCCCGAGCTCCGCCAGGGATCTGCTTTACGGTGGCTGTGCGTACTCTGCCGGAGTAAAGCAGATCCCTCACTTGTTCGGGATGACATATTGCCGCTGTGGATGTTTCAATGAGGCGCTAGACGCGATTGGGACTGCTTCCATTTCAAATCCCGAAACCACACTTGCCAAAACCGCAGCGAATCCGGATGAAACCTTTCGGAAAGCCGCACGTAAGCATCAGTGACGGGGGGAGCCATGAACCGGATACTTTCCAACTGCCCCGTGTGCGCCGGGGACCTGGAGGTGACCGAGCTCTCCTGCCCTGAGTGCGACACGCGGGTCCACAGCCGCTTTGCGACGTGCCGCTTCTGCGCCTTGCCTGCGGAGCAGGCGCAGTTCCTGGAGCTATTCCTGCGGAGCCGCGGCAACCTGAGCGCCGTAGGCGATGAGCTGGGGGTTTCGTTCCCCACCGTCTCCAAGCGGCTGGACCAGCTATTGAGCTGTCTCGGTCTCGCTGAGGCGCCGCCTCCGGCTCCCGCACGCTCGGAATTCGACGAGCGGGAGCGCGCCCGCATTCTGGAGCTTCTGGACCGCGGCGAGATCACGGCGGAAGAGGCCGCCCGCAAGCTGCAAGAGATGTAGAAAGGACGGAAGACGGATCCGTCTTCCGTCACCCGTCATCGGTCCCCATCAAAGGGAGGACATCCATGGAAGAGCATATTTCCCGAATCCTGAAGATGCTGGAGGAGGGCAAGATATCCGCCTCCGAGGCGGAGACCCTCATCTCCGCTCTCCGAGCGGACGCGAAGGCCACGGCTGGAACGTCGACTTCGACCGCCGGCACGCAGAAGCAGGCGGAAAGCCGGAGCGACGCCGGCACGAAGCCGGAGGAGGGCCGCGCCAAGTCGTTTGAGTTCCAGTGGAGCCAGAAGAAGGGCTTTCCGCTGGACCTGAGCGGCCTCGGCAAGCAGATCAGCGACGCCGTGAAGAAGATCGATCCGGAGCGGATTGTCCGGGAGGCGCGCTCTGGCCTCTCTAAGAGCAGCCGAAACTGGAGCGTCGCCTTCAAGGGCTTCACCTGGTTCGGGGACGGCGAGGATGGCCGGCCGGAGAACACCCTGGGCCAACCCACCGCTCGCTCCAGCGAGACGCAGGATTTTGACCTGGCCCCCGGCTCCGCGGTACAGGTGGAGAACAACTGGGGGCCGATAGCGGTCTTCGGAGGAGCCGACCGGGTCTCCCTCGAGGTAGATCGGGAGGCGTGGGCATCAACGGACGAAGAGGCGCGTGCGAAGCTCCAGGAGCTGCGCGTGGAGGCCGGGGCCCACGGCGGCGACGGCGGGCCCTCCCGTCTGGAAGTGCGCGTCTCCGCCCCGGAAGGGTGGCGTGACGGTACCGTGAGCCTCCGGCTGCACGTGCCGGAGAGCACGCCGATTAAGCTGGCCACCGTCTTCGGCGATGCGCGCGTGGAGAACACTTCCGCCTCCGTGGAGGTGCACGCCATCAGCGGCGCCATCTCGCTGGACAGCCTCAAAGGGGATATCCACGCGGAGGGTATCAGCGGCGAGGTGCGCGCTTCCAACATCTCCGGCCCGCTGAGCATCGCCAGTAAGAGCGGAGACCTGACCGCGGAGAACCTGACGCGAGGAGGGACCGTCACGGGAGTGAGCGGCGACCTGCGCGTCATCAACGTGGAGGGCGGCCGGCTGGAGGCGAAGTCCGTCTCAGGGGATCTGCTGGTTCAGGCGGCGGGCAGGCAGCAGCCCATCGACATCACCATGGAGTCGGTTTCGGGTCACCTCAAGCTGGAGAACGCGCGCGGCAACATCTCGCTCAAGTCGGTCTCCGGCCACGTCTCTGCATTCGGTCTGGACGCCCTTACGCTACAGGCGCAGACCGTCTCCGGCAGCCTGGAGCTGGCGGTGGAGACCCCCTTCGCGGGAACGCTCACGGCCAATACAGTGTCGGGTGACGTCTCTCTGGCGACGCCCGGCGCGAGCAACTTCCGCTTCACCATCTCCACCCAGTCCGGCAGGCTCGAGTGCGCGCACGAGGTCAACGGCTCCAGCCGCACGGACACGCTCTGGTCGGGCACCGTGGGCACCGGTGCGGGCAACGTCACCATCCAGACCCGCTCCGGTGACGTCCGCCTGGACAAGCCGGCGTAGCAGCGAGCCCAGAGTCTTGAGTTTAAAGCCGAGAGAGTTCCCGCATTGTACGGGATGCCATCGAAACCGAAGAGGCTGGCGTATTGCCGGCCTCTTCGTTCTTACAGCGACTGGTCTTCGTCATGCCCCGCCGTCTTGCTCCTCATCCGCGAGGTCGAAGATTTGCTGGACTTGAATCGAGAAGCCTGGGAGGATGTCGCCACCTTCGAGAATGTCTTTGGCCTCCAGGGCCTTGACTTGTGTGGGATCCGAATAGACGCTTATGGACCGTGTCTCCGGATCAAAAAGCCAAACCTGCCGGCTGCCCGCCTCGAAGTACTCCGTAGTCTTTAGAGCCATTTCCGCGCGCGTATTGCTGGGACTCAGGACCTCTATGGCGATGTCCGGTCCTAGTTCCGCGAACTGCGTGTGCGGGGCCTTGCGGTTTGGAAGCCTGTCCCAACGTATGAAGGCAACGTCGGGGATCCGTATGAGTCCTGGCCTCAAGCGCATCATGCCATCGGGCGCGGTAACGGTGCCTAGCCTCTTTCCGCTCAGAGAGTTGCGCAACAACTGGATCAGTACGCCTGCAACGATGGACTCGTAGACCCCCACTGGCTTCTCCACAAGGACTCCGTCAACGAGCTCGAATAACCGCCTCTTCTGTTCCCGGAAGCCAATTACATGCTGCTCTGTAGCGATTCCAAGAGGCGGATCGACCCGAACCCTCGACGGAGGGACTCCGCCAAGGCGCTCCAGGAGGTCCGCTACCGTTTCGGCCGTGGTTGTTTGTTCTAGAGTCGCGGTCATCTTTCTGGTCCTCTGCGCGAAGCTCGCTCCAACACAATCACCTTATCACAGTCCGCAGGACACGTCAACGCGGCCCGGAGGGATGGGACTTCCCTCCGGGCCGCGTTTTACTTGAAGCAACAGACGAGCTAAATTCGGGCCGGTTTCACGGAATCAGGCACCTCGTACTTCGCCAGCACTTGCTTGTTCGCGTAGTCCACGAACGCGAGCGCGATTCGGCCGCTCGGCACACGCAGGCCGAAAGGCACATCTTCCGGTGAGCTCAGGTCGTCCCCCGTCTCATTCACCAGCAGCAGAAGGGTGCAGCCGGCAAACTCCACCCTGCGCACAAGAAGGCCCTTCGCGTGCGTGCGCTTCTCTTCCGTGCGAAGACCGCACATCGCCAGCGCGGAGCTGTAATGGGGTTGCGCAACATGCGAAAGCTCCAAAGGAGCAGGCTCGAATAGGATTCGGCCTAGTCCGTGCTCGATGACGCGGATATCCTGCCTCTCCTGCCCCAGGATGCGGGCGCCATCCAGCTTTTGGATGCTGTCGCCCCGATAGAGGGCAGGCGCTACCGGCTCTGCTGCGACTTCGATACCGAATCGGCCGAGTCTCTCCACCGGCCGCCAGTACTCGTCCGAGTCTATATAGCCCGTCGCCATCAGCGTTGCACCAGCTTCGACCTTCCGGAGCAGCGTCTGCCAGCAGGAATCTATCAGTACGCGCGCCGAGGGCAGAACGATGAGCCTCGCGTCTCCCACCTCCTCCGCCCGATATTCGCTGACGGCGCGGCAGGGGATCCCCAGGTCGTACTCCAGAGTACGCACCGCGCGGCGGGTGGCCACATCGGCCGTATTCCGCACGCTGAAGAGGTTGGAGTACGGGATGATGATCACCACCTCCTCTGGCTTCCGGCCGGCCATCCGGTGCGCGTTGGCGGCAAAGAACCGTGCAATCCCGCGGAACGCCTCCAGCTCCGGCTTCTCCGTCCCGTCGGCCCTAAGGAACCCGATGCCTACCTCGTTATCAGAATCCATGTAGACGTTGGTGTTCCACAGCCACTGGATGAACCCGGCGCACCCGGCGGCGAACGCCAGCGCCATCTTCCGCTCCAGCAGGTTGCGGCACTCCTCGGGGGTGCGCCAGGCGCGGCCGTCCACCCCTTCCACAAACATGATGCCGGTCTCTTCGATGAGGTTGGGCCGGTCCGGCGTCTTGGTGATGACGCTGTCCCACAGGAGGTCGTCGTTCTGCCACCAGGAGTGGTTGGATGTAAAGTCTACCGCCGGTCCGTAGAACCAGGGGCTGGGGCGCTCGCCGGTCCCGCCTTCGTCCTGCCCCACCGTAACAAGCTGGGCCGGATTGCCGTTCTCCCGCACCACCGCCGCCATCTGCGCGGCCCACACCGCAAAGTTCTCCTGCGCGAACCGCCGGTAGTCCATCGCGCGGATAGGGTGGGTACCCTGGAAGATGTAGCGGTCCTCGAAGTCCTCCAGGGCGGGCAGATCGAGGGGATCGTCCGGGGCCAGCCGCCACCGCTCCCTCCACTCATCGTCGCTGACGCCCTGCTTGGCCAGCCACTCCACCCATGCCGCGTGCTCGTAAGCATCGTAGTTGGGGCGGGTGGACCAGACCCGCGCGGGCGACGAGAAGGAGGGCTCGTTGATGAAGTCCCAGAGCAGGTCGTTTACGCCCGCGAACCGGCGCGCGAAAGCGGCAACCAGCGCCTTCTGTGCTACCACTGCCGTGGGGTCCAGGTAGGGGTTCACGCCGCCCCACGCCTCCGGCAGGAACGCGAAAAACGTGAAGATCACCGGGATGTCGTACCGGCGCGCGGTGAGCAGGAAGGCGGTGAACGCGCGCAGCACGCCCTCGTCCACGGCGCCGGGATCCAGCATCACCCGCTTCCAGCCGGTCCAGAGCCCGGTGCGCACCATGTTGACGCCCGCCTCCACCATGGCGGTAAAGTCGGCGTCCCAAACCGCCGGGTTCGGCTCGAACAAGAACTTGCGGTGCGCATCGCCGGCCATGTAGGTGGTGCCGGTGACGGGATAGGGTTTGCCGTCCCGGTAGAAGTAGTCCTTCCTGGTGGTGAGCGGCTTGCCGGAGGTGAGGAGGTCCCTGTCAAAGACCCAAAAGCCGGTCTCGGCGGTCGCAACTGGCTTATTGTGTGCCTCCATCTCCACGTTGGCGCGCACCACGTAGAGCCCAGGATCACCGGCCGGAAACGGCGAGGTCTGAACGAAAGTAGGGCCTTTATCCGCGTGGGATCGGAAGGTGTGGGCGTAGACCTCCTTCTGGGACTCACGCGCGTACACGCGGAGATTGATCTTCAGGTCCGCCGCGCGCGAGGGGGTGACGCGCACCGTGAGCGTCGGCTGCTCCCCAGGATAGTAGCAGGCAAAGCTGGGGCTGACCGTAAGCTCCGCCCGGGACCGCGTAGCGTATTCGCAGAGCGCGCCGATGAGCCGCGTGGGCAGCGGCTGGTCCGCGGCGCAGGCCGCGAAGACCCACCGCCCGCCCGCGAACTCCCCGGTAAGCCGATCGATAGCGACCACCGGCGCGGCGACCCGTCGCCCGTGCGCCTCCGCGTACACCAGCGGGTGCATAACGGCTTCACGCGGACCGCCGGAGCCTCCCTCCTCCGGAAAGTCTCTGGTGTCTGTAAACCGGACCTGGAGAGACCACGCCCTCTCCGGCCGGTACCGCTGGAAGCAGGTCTCCAGGTCCACGTCCAGAGCCGGGCACCGAACGGCATACTCTCCGGGCAGGCGAATCTCGAACGCGTAGTTGATGCGGAGCTTCTTGCCGAGCGCGGTCTGGCCCACCTCCACGTACCAGCGGCGGCCTTCCCGCCGCACCGGGCGCGTGAGCGGCGCGCCGCCGAGGTTCACCCAGTTTCCACCACCGCGCAGATAGGCCATAAAGGCAGACCAGGCCGGCTTAGGAAACGCGGAGCCGTAGGGGGTCACCAGGAGGTCCGGCCGGGACGCCAGGGCATCTGCCAGCTCGGTGCTGCCGCAGAACCGGACCGTGTGCCGGGAGTCGATGCCTTTCTGGAGCGCCTCGCGATCCTGCGGCGGACTATCTACCGCCGGGAATCCGTCCTCCCAGAAGACCACGATCTCCATCCGCCGCCCCTCCGTTCGGAACGGTGGCGCGCCGGCGCGCCACCGCGCCCATTATGGCAGCGACTGCCCGTACGGTCTACCGGCCGAGGGTCTGGTTGAGGATGGCGGCGAGGCGGTCTCCCGCCAGCAGGGCCTGGTGCTTGCACAGGGACGCCTGACGGCTGAGGTACTCCGCGCTGGGCGCGCCCCTGCGCTCGATGCCGGTGTACACCTGCTGATCCGCCAGGTCGGCCCCGTGCCGGATCCAGGACGCTACGTCCAGGTTGGACGCCTCGCGCGCGGATGGCGCGGCGGAAGTCTCCGCCATCCACCTTCGCGTCACCTCCTCCACGCCGCCTGTGATACCCTCTTGCTGCACCGCGTGATCGATACCCGCATCCCAGTAGAAGTGGAGGTTGGTGTTGTGGCCGGGGTACATCGGGTCCACTATGCCCAGCGGGAAGCGGTTGCCGCCCGCGTCGCCCGTGGGATTGTACTGGAAGCTGGAGACGCAGTGGAGCGGCTGGTGCAGGTCCCCGGTGACATGCTCGATCCAGTAGAGCCACCAGGCTTGCATCTTGCCATCCGGGTGCGGCGCCTTCTCCAGGATTCCAAGCTGCACCCGGGCGTAGTTGAGGGCATTGAGCGCGTTGGAGGTATGGATGGGCGGCGGGGCGCCCTGGAACCGGATGGGAGTGTCGTAGTAGTGCCAGGTCTTGCAGCGCACCCGCTCGCCGGGACTCACGTCTAGATCCTGCTCGGGGTGCCAGCGCGTGTTCTCCTGGTCGATAATATCCTCGTAGATGGTCGGCTGGTACCTGGGGGAGCGGTTGCCCTTGATGTAGTCGCAGAAGGTCGCGGACTTGCGGAAGGCGGCCCGCACCTCTTCTTCGCCGTTGCTGGCCGGCCGGAACTGCGGGTCCCCGGCCACCAGGATGCGCGTGACCTCCCTCTTTGCCTTGGAGTTCAGCCGCGTCCACGCAATGTCCGCGATCTGCTCGTGCCCCGCATAATCCCACGCACGCGCCGTCCCGGCCAGTCCCAGTGCGGCCACCGCCGCCAGTACCACCCAGCCTCTCTTCAAGCGTGCATCCTCCTATTGGATACTATGGCTTCGGACCCGTTATAGCCCCAACGCGAGATGTAATCGAGATTCAACTTCAGACAGGTCCTGCTCGGACAGCGTGCCGACATTGAGCCGCACCAAGAACGGCGATATCGAAGCGATACGGGGCTTGAACGCGGAAGGCTTAAGAAGACCCGCCGCCGACCAGTCCTGGAGGACGTAGTCTACGATAGGATCAGCCGACTGGACTTGCGATGTGATATAGCCGACCAAGAGCTCGTGATGCGCGACCTCGTACTCCGAACTGCTCAACACCACGCACGGTCGCACCTTGGAGCTACTCAGGTCACTGTAAGGGAAGGGCAGGAGGACAACGTCACCCCGCGATGCCGTAGTGGGACTTCCAGTCGTCGTAGATGCGGTCATCTTCATTGTCCCAGTCGCGGGTGAACGCCTCGAGCCCCAGATTCTGCCAGGAGGCCGGGTGCTCTACCCCGTCGGCTGGTGCGGCAAGCTGGAACAATAGGTCGAGAGCTTTCTCAACCAGCGCTTCTCGGCTCATCCCTGTTCCAACAGCTAGCTTGTCCAACTTGCTTTCGTAGTTGGGCGGTAGATGAACGGCCCGCCTCTCGTTCACTTTCCTTCTCCTTCGAGGTGATGATTCCAAACCCCAAGGTTTACACGCGTTTACAGTATACGGCTCACCAGAGCAATATGTCAGTGCACTATTCTGCCCGCTTCCGGACATTCTCAACCGTGCGGCCGGTGAGGACGGAGCGGTCTTCAAGAAGGATATTGCGCCGCGCGTCAGCATAGGAATCTGCCTGCTTCATCAGCAGCCATTGGCCGGGGCGGTTTGGGAGGCGCAGGAGCGTCCAGCCACCCTGAAGCTTGTGACCAAACAGGCGGAAGGTAATCCGGCCCGCCGCCAATCCCGCCGCGGCCAGCCGCTCCTGCTCCCGGCGGCGCGTCCCCTCCTCCGCCCCGTCCGGCAGATAGGTCCCCGCGTCCCAGACGATCACCTCGCCCGCGCCGTACTCGCCCTCCGCAATGAGTCCTTCGAAGTCGCCGTAGCTCAACGAGTGGTCCTCCACCTCGATGGCCAGCCGCTTGTGTCGCGGATCAAGGGAGGGTCCCTTGGGCACCGCCCACGACCGCAGCGCGCCCTCCAGTTCCAGCCGGAAGTCGTAGTGCAGTTGCCGAGCCGCATGCTTCTGAATAACAAAGCGCAGCCCCTTCATAGGAAAGATCCGGAAAGTGAGTGGCTCAGCCGTCAGGCATAAGACGGAAGGCTCGGCGGTCACGCAATCGGTATGCGCGGAAATGGGAATCCAGGGTGAAGACAACCGTCTCATGCAGATCTTCTGCCAGCGCAACCAGCGAGGCGTCCGCCAGATCCATGGGCGTATCCCTGTACTTTTCCATCAGTGCACACATCCGGAGCATGTCTTCTTGCGTGAATGGGCGCACTTCGAGGCGGCCGTCAAGTACCAATTGCCACAATGCCGTCTGACCTTTCCACCCGCTCTCCCGCCCAAGAAAGTACGTGGCTTCCGTGAAGCATGCCATGGTAGTCACCATTGGCGGAGCAAGAACGGCCATCGCGGCAATACAGCGCTCGTGGTGGGCGTCCTTCGGCAGATATGCCGCGGCAAGTGGCCCGGAGTCTGTAAGGACCATCAGAGGTGGCCGTGACCATGTTTCTCCGCCACAATTTCGCCGAACGCCCGGCCTATCTGGCTCGAATCTGTCACCGGCCCTTCGCCCCCTGCGCCTATGTAATCCTGAAGCACGTCTGCAAGCGACGGGCCGGCGAGGCGCGGGAGATACGCGTCGAGCGCCTCCTCCACCAGAGCGTTGGCGCTCTTCTTCTCGGCTGTGGCAGCCTGACGGAGTCTCTTCAGCTTTTCCTCCGGAAGGCGAATCGTCAGGTTTGGCATTACCGTATCCTCCCGCCTATTATAGTGCATCCTGCCAGAATGCAGTATGTCGCGCGGCACACTATCTCCGCCCCGCCAGCGCCCGTGCGGCGGCCATGCACACACGGCGGTCCGGATCGCCTTTGGCCACCCGCTCCAGGCGCTCCCGGACCGCCTCGTCCATGTACAGCGACGCGCCCTCTACCGCCGCAAGCCGGACCTCCGGGCTGGGGTCCGCCAGGAAGCTCAACAGCGCGGGCCCGGTCCGCGCGCTGCGGACGCTGGTGATGGCCAGCACGAACGGCACCCGCGCCTCGCGTGGCGCGCGCTGATAGCTCTCCACGAGGATCGGCAGCGCCTCCTCCCCCAGGCTGGAGGCCAGCGATGTCGCCGCCGTGGTGGCCAGGATAGGGTCCCGTCCCTCCAGATACGGCCTGACCACCTCCTTCAGGTTGGGCGGATGCAGCGCGGCGATACCCTCCAGGCAGGCCGAGAGCACGTCCGGCAGCTCCATCTCTCGGAATACGAGCTTCACTGCCAGCAGCGCCGCCCCGGCGGGCTCGCTTGTGTAGGCTATCGCCTTCGCCGCGACAATACGCGTCTGGGCCTTCGCATACAGGTACTCCGTCGCGGGGACCGGGCAGTTCGGCTCCCGGTCGAACAGCAGGAGGGCCAGGTCGTGGATGGCGTTCTGCGGCTCCAGTTGCGCGAGCGCCGCCGCGGCCGCGGCCCGGAGATCCAACGCCGTATCCGTTCCCGCCATCACCTGTACCGTACGGATGGCCCGGCGCACCAGCGGCACCGCCGTACGCGCGTCCAGCTTTGCCAGCGCCTCCACAATGGCGCGCCGGATGCGGCAGCCCCGGTCCCGCTTTGGGCCGTCCTCGTCCGCCCGTGCGTACGCCTCCATAAGCGGTGGGATGGCCGCGCGCTGCTCGGTAGCTCCCAGCGCCGCCGCCGCCTCCTGGATCACGGCCGGCTGCTTGCTCCGCAGTAACGGCACTAGCAACTCCACAGCCTCCGCGGGCGGTCTCCGAGCCGCCGCCTGCACCCGCGCCAGCTCCTCCGTAACGTTGCTATTCCGTCCTTCCGACATATCCTCCACTTCCACGCTTCCGCGGACGATTACTGCCGGTGCGCGCGACGGGTATTCTCTTGGTAGTCCCGAACTATAGGCCTAATATGGCCATCCAGCACAAAGGAAATCGAGTAGGACGAGGGCGTCCGGGGTCCGGATTCATCCTTCATCCTTCATCCTTCATCCTTCAGGAGAACCTGCATGCCCGACTACACCCCGCAAAAGAGCGATAAGTTCACCTTCGGTCTCTGGACCGTGAGCAACCTTGGCCGGGATCCATTTGGCGCGGCCGTGCGCGACCCCATCAGCCCCGTCCGCATCGTGCAGAAGCTCTCGGAGCTGGGCGCCTACGGCGTCAACCTGCACGATAACGACCTGGTGCCCATTGACGCCGCCCCCTCGGAGCGGGACCGCATTGTAAGCGAGTTCAAGAAGGCGCTCGGCGACACCGGCATGAAGGTGCCGATGGCCACCACGAACCTCTTCTTCGACCCTATCTTCAAGGACGGCGCCTTCACCTCCAACGACCCGAGGGTCCGCTCCTTCGCGCTCCAGAAAACCATGCGCGCCATGGACCTGGGCGCGGAGCTGGGCGCGGAGGTCTACGTCTTCTGGGGCGGCCGCGAGGGCGCGGAGGTGGACGCCGCCAAGAACCCGGTGGACGCCCTCAAGTGGATGCGGGAGTGCATGAACTTCCTGCTGGGCTACAACAAGGACCAGGCCTACAACTTCAAGTTCGCCCTGGAGGCCAAGCCCAACGAGCCCCGGGGCGACATCTACCTGCCCACCACCGGCGCCATGCTCGCCTTCATCGAAACGCTGGACGACCCCGGCTCCGTAGGCGTGAACCCGGAGGTTGCGCACGAGACCATGGCCGGGCTCAACTTCGTCCACGCCGTCGCTCAGGCCATCGACGCCGGCAAGCTGTTCCACGTCGACCTGAACGGCCAGAAGATTGGCCGGTATGACCAGGACTTCCGCTTTGGGCAGGAGGACATCAAGGGCGCCTTCTTCCTCGTCAAGCTGCTGGAGGACAGCGGCTACCAGGGCTCCCGCCACTTCGACGCCCATCCGCTGCGCACGGAGGGCGAGCAAGGCGTGTGGGACTTTGCGGCCGGCTGCATGCGCACCTACCTCATCCTCAAGGAGAAGGCCCGCCGCTTCAACCAGGACGCGGAGATCCAGGGCATCCTCCGCAACCTGACCGCGGACCCCGACGGTCTGGGCTCGGTCATCTCCGGCGGCTACAGCAAGGATGCCGCCCGTCGCCTGGGCAGCCTGAACGTCGACCGCGAGGCCATGGGCAAGAAGGACCTCTTCTACGAGAAGCTGGATCAGCTCGCAACAGAGGTGCTCCTCGGCACCCGATAAAGTAAGACGGGACTCGCCGTCCGGGCAAGTAGCTGAGGCTGATCTCTATCATGTAGGGGCGGCCCTACGAATTCCGATGGGCCGCGCCGCTTGTGAAGAGTGTCACAAGCGGAACAATCGCTCGTTTTAGTAGACTAGTAATAGGGGTGTTGGATGTTGGGATCGGACCCGACACCCAGCACCCGATTCTTATGGCAAAGCTGCCTGGACACACCTTGAGATACAACTACCGCCTATCCCCGGCGTGGGGGAAGGACTGATATGTCGTCGCCCTCGCACCGGCCCATCTTCTACGATGAGCAGCGCAAGCGCTGGCCCTGGGTCGTCCGCCTCGCCGCGGTGGCCCTCCTCATCGTCTCCTGCGCCCTCGTCTGCTTCGTGGTCAGCATCTGGGCGGCGCCCCTCCTGCCCCGCAACGTGCTGCCCAAGCAGAAGGAGCTGCGCGACTTCGGCAACCCGGACCCCAAGCTGGACATGCAGCGCGCCGGCCGGGACTTCGCCGCGCGGAGGGATAAGCGGAAGCTGGAGCGCCAGATCGCGCTGGACAAAGCGCGTGAACAGAGCCGCATACAGCCCGTGCCCGAGCCCGTCTACCGGCCGCCGCTCGGGCCGCCCGCGCCGCCGGAGCTCACCCACCCCATCGTCGCCGCCTTCTACGTGAACTGGGAGGAGACCTCGCGCGCCTCCCTGCGGCGCCACATCGGCGAGATCACCCACCTCTTCCCGGAGTGGCTGCACCTGAACAAGGACGGCACCCGGTTCCTCGATGCGCGGGATAACATCGACCGCACGGACATCGGGCCCTACGTGAAGGCTCACCACGTACCCATCATTCCGGTGCTCAACAACTACGTGCCGGAATCGCCCGGCTCGGAGAACGCGGCCTGGAGCGCCAACGCAGTGCACGGCCTCGTCTCCAACCCGGCGGCGCGCGCAAAGTTCATCCACAACCTCAAGGTAGTACTGCTGAACAACGGCTGGCAGGGAATTAACATCGACTTCGAGCAGGTCGCCGCGGCCGACCGAAACTATCTGACCGAGTTCATGAAGGAGCTCCACAACGCATTCCGCCCGCGCGGCCTGCTGGTGACTCAGGATATCGAGATGGACTCCGACGCGCTCGACCTGGAGCGTCTGGCCCTCTGGAACGACTACCTCATCCCCATGATGTACGACGAGCACTCGCCGGGCGACGAGGCGGGGCCGGGCAGCATCGCCGGCGTCGGATGGACCAAGGAGCAGCTCCAGAGTCTCTTCGCCAAGGTGCCGCCCTCCAAGGTGATCGTGGGCATGGGCGGGTACGCGTACGACTGGAAGAAGGGCGTATGGCAGAGCGCCGCGCAGCTCTCCTACCAGTCCGCCGTCATCCAGGCCAAGGAGAACCAGGATCCCGGCGATCCAAACGAGGGCCGGGTCCAGATCGACCCTGTCTCGCTTAACCCGTACTACACCTACCACGACGATAACGGCGCGGAGCACGTGGTCTGGATGCTGGACGCAACCACCGCCTTCAACCAGTGGATGGTCGCCCGTCCGTACGCGCCGCAAGGCTATGCGCTGTGGGTGCTGGGTACGGAGGACCCCAGCCTCTGGTCCGTCCTGGGCCGCACGCACATCTCGGGAGACATCGGCGCGGACGTGGATCAAGGCGCGCTGGACAAGCTGACCTATGGTCGCCAGTCCGAGGTGGACTTCGAGGGCGAAGGCGAGCTGCTGGAGGTGCTGGCGGAGCCGAATGACGGTGAGCGCACCGTCAAGCGCGACCCGAGAACCGGGCTCATCACGGCCGAGACGTACCAGCAGTATCCCTCGGCCTACGTGGTGCGGCGCTACGGCTACCAGCCGAAGAAGGTAGTGCTCACCTTTGACGACGGTCCGGATCCGAACTGGACGCCGCAGATCCTCGACATTCTGAAGCGCGAGGGCGTCCACGCCACGTTCTTCGTCATCGGCAAGAACGCGCAGGAGAACCCCGGGTTGGTGGCGCGGGAGTGGAACGAGGGCAACGAGATCGGGAACCACACCTTCACCCATCCGAATCTCGCCACTACCCGCCGCGAGCGCACGGTGCTGGAGATCTCGACCACCCAGCGCGTGATAGAGGCAATTACGGGCCATACCACCACGCTGTTCCGGCCGCCCTACGCCATCGACGTGGAGCCCCAGACGGGCGGCGAGCTGCGACCCATCATCCTGGCCTCCCAGTTCCACTTCATCTCCGTGGGCGAGATGAACGACCCGCAGGACTGGAACCTGCTGAAGAAGGGTCCGCGCGGCCAGATGGTCCCGCGGACGGCCGATGACATTGTCAATAGCGTCGTGTCCAACCGCGATGCGGGCAGCGTCGTCCTGCTGCACGATGGCGGTGGCGACCGGGCCAATACGGTCGCGGCGCTCCCGCGTATTATCGAGGAGCTCAAGGCCAGAGGCTACCGGTTTATAACCGTCGCGGACCTGCGCGGAATGTCGCGCGAAGCCATGTTCCCGCAGATCAGCGGGCGCGACGATCCGCTCGTGGGTATCGACAAGTGGGTGTTCCTGGCCTGGTACGCCATAGCGCTCACCCTGGTGACCCTCTTCACGCTCTCAGTGATCCTGGGAGTATCGCGGCAGGTGTTCATCACCGGCCTCGCTCTGGCGCAGCGCCGCCGCGAGCGCGTCCGCGATTCACTCACCCCGCTCTCCTCGACTTGGGAGCGCGAGGCTCCTGCCGAGCATCCGGACTCCCCCTCTCCTGTTCTTGGGAGAATGAGAGGGGGGATGAGGGCCCACTATGCCCCCTGGGTGGTCTCCGTCGTCATCGCCGCCTATAACGAGGAGAAGGTCATCGAGCGGACCGTCTCCGCCATCCTCCGAAGCCAGTACCAGGACCTGGAGGTCATCGTGGTGGACGACGGCAGCCAGGACGCCACTTACGCCGTGGTGTCCACGGCGTTCGCGGGTGAGCCGCGAGTGCACGCCATCCGCAAGGAGAACGGCGGCAAGGCGTCCGCGCTCAACCTGGGTATGGCGCACGCTACCGGCGAGGTGATCGTGGCGCTGGACGCGGACACGCTCTTCGCCGAGGATGCCATTCCGCGCCTGGTTCGCCACTTCCAGGATCACCGGGTCGGGGCCGTCTCCGGCAACGTGCGGGTCGGCAACATCCACAACCTCTTCACGCGCTGGCAGGCGCTGGAGTACATCACCAGCCAGAACTTCGAACGACGCGCGCATGACCTGCTCAACTGCATCACCGTGGTGCCCGGCGCCATCGGGGCATGGAGGCTGGAGGCCATCCGCCAGGTGGGAGGCTACAGCTCGGACACACTGGCGGAGGACACGGACCTCACCTGGAAGATCCGACGGGCCGGTTGGCGCATCCTGAACGACAGCTCCGCCCTGGCCTACACGGAGGCGCCGGACACGCTGCGCAACCTCTCCCGGCAGCGGTTCCGCTGGGCGTTCGGCACGCTCCAGAACCTGGTGAAGCACCGGGACGCCCTCTTCCGCCACGGCGCCTTCGGATGGATCGCCCTGCCCAGCCTCTGGCTCTACCAGATCCTGTTCCCGGCCATCTCGCCCATCATGGACATCGCGGTGGTCTGGGCGCTCGCGGCCGGCAACGTCGGCCAGGTCCTGCCCTACTACCTGCTCATGGTGGGCGTCGAGTTCCTCGGTGCTGCCATCGCGCTCTGGCTGGATCGGGGCCGCTGGAGCCTCCTGCCCTGGCTCTTCTTCCAACGGTTCCTGTACCGGCAGCTCATGTACTACGTCATCCTCAAGTCGCTGGTGGCGGCAGTGCGCGGCGGCGCGGTCGGGTGGAACAAGTTCGAGCGCCGCGGCACGGCCCAATTGGAGCCGAGCGCTCCCGCACGGATGCCCACACCCGAATCCCGGCCTGTCGGCGAGCCCGCCCGCACCACCAAACCCAAAAGCGCGGTCTAGGTGGCCGGCAATCGGTAGACCGAATCAGGCCGAGTTCCGCGTCCGCGCAAGGCGTACGCTTGGCGGAACGCCACCCAGCGCCGGACCTCGGTCCGTGCGCGCGTACCTGAACCCTCTCACTCCCGCACGCAACTGCTGTCCGCCCTGCCAGCTCTGGTCGCGCAGGAGGCCCCGCCCCTGAGCGCCCTAGCCAAGCTGCCGGTAAAGGAGGTGACCGTCTTTAAGGACGGCCACGCCGTCGTAGTCCACGAGGGCCGGATGCCCGTCAACCGCGACGGCGACGTGGAGTTGGACTACCTTCCCACCCCGGTGCTCGGTACGGTGGACCGCGCGGACCAGGGGGTACGGTGGAGATGGTCAACCTGATGGAGGATGCCGGGGAGCTGCCGACGTTCCGCCCCTACTGGTGGAGCTGGTATAACTGGCCCACGTGGTGGACCCACTTCAACGGCATCGGCCGAATCCGCTGGAACGTGCGCCTAGAGCCCGGCAAGCCCGTCGACCTAGGCTACGCCTGGCACTACTTCTCGCAATGATGCGCCGCCCCTTCAGCTCCGGGTACTGAAGTGTGCTCACTCAGCGTAACAGTAGATGGTCAGAGCCGGACACGCGTCCGGCGAGATGTCCTTGTCGTCTGTGAGCAGTGGTGCATTCAAAAGTCGTGCAGTAGCAGCTACCCACGCGTCGCCAGCCTCTAGACGCCGTCCTGCTCTTCGCGCTTCCAGCATCGTCTGCGCCCACGCGTTCGCCAACTCGTCTGAGTATTGCACCAGCTCGAACCGCCGGAGGAACGTCTCCAATTCGGCTCTTCGGCGAGGACCCCACCTTGCGGCACTCGCTCCGTAGCGCATTTCCGCGATTGTCTGGAAGCTGATATAGAGATCACAGCCGGTCACATGTGGCGTATAACGAGATAGGCGTAGGTCGTTTCTTAGCATCAGGCTGACCACCGTAGTGTCCAGAACCCGCCGCTGCCTTACGGCTTCTCGGCCGCTGCGGCTCGTCGCCATGCCCGGAGATTCCTAATTGCGTCATCCAGCGCGACTGCATCCTCTCCAAAGTCCGGAACCTCGGCAAGAAAGCTCCCCAGGTCTGTCACCGGTTGGGCGCCCGGCCGTGCCGGCACCAAGCCAGGGATCTCTTTGGAGTCGCGAACTCCGGTTCCTTTCCCTGGCTTCCGATTCGGATGGGTTTTGATCTGTTCCTTCATAATGGCTCCGTCACAGCATAGTGTACTTGGCCCCGTTAGCTCTTCGACAGTTTCGACCTTCTTGCGCATTGGGATGCAGGGCATTTCGGTGCCACCAGGAAGGCTGCATAACCCTGGATCTCCAGCTTCGTATCCACACTTCAAGTAAAAGGTTACGGCGTTCAAAGACGCGTCGAGGCGCAACTCGCCACAGCCGCCCTTCGCCGCAAGATCCTCCAGCATTGACAGGAGCTGCCTTCCAATTCCCCTGCGCTTACAATCCGGACGTACATAGAGTGCGTCAATCGTTGCCATTTCCACGTTTACCTGGCCAAAGCCGAGGAGAAAGTCTTCATGGCACGCTACAAGTATGCGGCCCCGGCTGATGGGAACCTCCCAGTTGCTCGGCTCCCCTGCACCCTCAAGCCAGGCGGCAAGCTGCTCCTGCCCATAGTCGCCCGTCCCGACGCTCCTCACCGCCGAGCGATAGATGCTCCAGATTTCCCCAGCGTCATCAATTACCGCAACCCGAATCAATGTCTCCGCTGACACATTTGCGCCTCCTCTACACTATGTTGATTCAGGGTACCAGCACGCTCTTCGCAACGGCCAGGCTGTCCATCGTCCGGAACGCCTCCTCCCACCGGTCCAGGGGGAACACGCGCCGGTTGGGATCTGCGCGGACCTTCCCGCTCGCGAGCAGCCCCAGCACGCGCTCCCACGTCTTCCAGGTGTGGCTGAAGGAGCCCTGCAGCCGGGCGGCCTTGGCCACCAGCGGGTCCAGCGAGAAGCCGAGCGGCTCCGGTCCCCACCCCACCTTGGTAATCTGCCCCATCGGCCGCACCACCTCAAGCGCCTGCTTCAGCGCGACGGAAGTGCCCACGCAGTCCACCACCAGGTGCGCGCCGAAGCCGTCGCCCTGTTCTTTGACCGCCGCCGCAACGTCCTCCTCCTCCACCAGCAGCGTGCGTGTGGCGCCCAGCTCGCGCGCCACCTCCAGCCGCGCGGCGTCCCGGCGCGTGCCCACCATCCAGAGCGCGCCCGGGCTGCCCAGCCGCGCCATCTGCAGCGCCATCAGCCCGATGGGCCCCGGGCCGAGTACCACCACGAAGTCCCCCGGCTGCACACGAGAGAGCTCCAGCACGGCGTTGGCCGCCACACAGCCCGGCTCCGTCATGGCGGCGTCCTCGAACGGCACGCCCTCCGGCACGCGATGCAGGCAGCGCGCAGGCGCCCGCACGTACTCCGCCATGGCCCCATCCAGCCCGTAGCCGAACCCCAGTCGCTCCGGACAGAGGTTGTACTGGCCGCTCCGGCAGTACACGCAGTGACCGCAGATAGAGGCCGCCGTCTCGCTCACCACCCGATCGCCCTCCCGGAACCCCTTTACGTCCCGGCCCACCGCCGCCACGTCGCCGCCGAACTCGTGGCCCAGCACCACGGGGTAGTTCACGCTCCAGGAGTGGGTGGCGTGCCACTGGTGCAGGTCCGATCCGCATACGCCCACGCCTCGCACCCGCAGCAGCACGTCGCCGGGCCCAATCTCCGGTGTGGCCCGCTCCTGCATCTCCACCCGGTACGGCTTCCGCTCCACATTAACAACGGCGCGCATCTTCCCGCGTCCCTTCACCTGTACCACAAAGGCACAATGCTGCTACTGACCTCAGCACACACTGCTAAACGAATCGGTAACAAGCTGTGGGGAGCGCGAGGCTCCTACCGAGCTAAGGCAGCCCGAGGCTCTTGCCCTTTGAGCCTTCGTGGTTCAAATCACGACGTTCACTTCGTCCAGCAGCTCCCCCCATGCGGCCATCTCGTTGGCCGGGTCCACCAGCGGCGCCAGGCGGCAGCAGAGGTCGTACAGCTCCTCGTAGAAGAGCGGATCTGTCTCGCATCTCACCAGTAGGTTGGCCAGCGCGGCCGTATCGCCCACGGGGAAGTAAGCAGGATATTCCGCGCCCAGCAGGCCGATAGAGCCAGGAATGCGACTGCTGACTACCGGCACCCCGCAGGCCAGAGCCTCCGAGACCGCGTTCGCGCCCCCTTCCATCCGGGAAGAGAGGACCATCAGCCGGCTTGACGCCAGCAGCCGCAGCGCCCGCCAATGCGGTAGGTCCCCGAGCCACGCGTATCGCGGGTTGCTCTCCATCTCCGCCCGCGCTCGCCCCACCATCTCCGGCTCGCGTGCGCTCCCGGCCTGGAGCACCCGGATGCGCGAGTATGACGGAAGCATCCGCGCCGCCTCGGCCGCCCGGAACGGGTCCTTCACCTCACGCAGGTGGCCCAGCACGCAGACGTCAAAGGTGCGCACGGAGCGAGACCGAGGCCGCCGCGGCCCGACCGCGGACTGGTAGATGACGCGCACTTTCGCGGCCAGTCGAGGGGGGAGCTCCGAGGCGGCGAGCGGCTGGAGCGCGATGATGCGGTCCGCGAGCTCCAGCGCCTGGAAGGCTTCCGGCGCCGCGGCAAGATCGTGGTATACGTCAGTGCCCGTGAGGGTCACCAGGAGCGGATGGGTCGGCCGCTCATCGTGGAACCTCCGGATCGATGGCAGGCTCTTGAGCGCGTGGAGCGCCACCAGCACGTCGCATGGCTCCCCCGCATACGCTTCCCGGACGGAAACGCGGTGGCCCAGCCGCCGGAGCAGCCGCGCCCAGCGCTCCGCCGTGATCCGGTTGCCGAAGCAGGAGCCCCGCGCCGCGGGCGTGACTATCTGAATCCGCATCGCTAGAGAGCGCAGGTCCGGAACCCCGCCCACACGTCCCGGCGATCCGGCTTGTAGAAGTTGCGCCAGGTGTTGCGGATCAGCCGCGAGCGCGTAGTACAGCAGCCGCCCCGCAGCACCTTGTGCGTGTAGAACCAGGGCTCCGAATAGTCCTTGTACGGGTCGCGTACAAATCCGGGGTAAGGTCCAAAGTCCGTTGCCGTCCACTCCCACACGTTGCCGATCATCTGCCGGCATCCAACCGGGCTGTCTCCGGCGGGGAGCGCGGCGACGTCCACGGCGCCCATGGAGCGCCAGTCCAGGTTGGCGCGCTCCGCGCTCGGCAGCTCTTCACCCCAGGGAAACCGGCGCTTGCGGCCGGTCTCAGGCTCCCAGGAGGCGGCCATCTCCCACTCCGCCTCCGTCGGCAGGCGGCGCCCCGCCCAGCGGCAGTAGGCCGCTGCCTCGTACCAGTTGACGTGCAGCACCGGTCGGTGCGGCTCCAGCGGAACCCAGCGGTCGAAGTCGCGCCGCTCCCATCCGCCGTCACCGCGCCGCCAGTACACCGGCTGCGCGGCATCGGCCTCTTGCCGCCATCGCCAGCCCTCTTCACTCCACAGCTCGCGCCGGGAATACCCTCCGTCATCCACGAACTCCGCGAATTCCGACTGCGTTACGGGGGCGCGCGCAATACGGAAACTCTCAACTTGCACGGGATGCGCCCACTTCTCGTTATCGAACACGAAGGGCTCCTCCGGCGTCGCGCCCAGCGAGAAGTCGCCGCCCGCAACCTCCACGTCCCCGGGCAGCGGCCCCGCTTCGGCAACCTGCTCGCGCGGCACGGATAGACGTGGCGGAGGGTAGCCGTGGGTCTGGCGCGTGTAGGTAAAAGCCTCGTCGTGCATGTCTTCGTGCAGCACGGACAGCAAATTGAAATAGGCACACTCCGGAGCGGCATCCGGCTCCTCAAGAGTACGGATGGCGCAGTCTCGCACGGCGTGAAGATAGTCGATGGTCAGCGCGCGCGAGGGAAGCCACAGGTCCCACCGCGTGTCGTGCGCCACCTCCATAGAGTTGTAGAGGGCATCCGCCCCGGGCAGGATGGACGCGCTGCCGTCGTCCCCTCCCCGCAGCACCCAGTACTCCTGGAACCACGCCACGTGTCCTATCTCCCAGAGAGGCGGGTTCACGATGCGGAGCTTCGGTCCCAGCATCTCTTCGTCGGAGAGGTCGGCCACCAGCTCTTGCGTCCGCTCGCGGGCGTCCCGAATGGCTTCGATGAGTTCAGTAGTCGTCATGGGCTCGATCCTATTAGTAGATGCACTAGCGGTTTGCCACGCGCGCCGCCCGTTCCTGCCGCCCCCGGGCCGTTCTGCTCCCCGTATGTTAGAATGTAGCTGCCTGCAACAAGGAGGACCCACCACTTGGCGAAGCTATTGGAGCGGAAAGCGTTTCCGGAACCCGAGAGCGGCGGAATCCCGCCGCTGGAGAATGGTGACCGTCTCACGCGCGCCGAGTTCGAGCGGCGATACTCCGCAATGCCGCACGTGAAGAAAGCTGAGCTCCTGGAGGGAATTGTCTACATGCCATCGCCCGTTAGTCACTTCCATCACGGCCGGCCGCACGCCAAAGTGCTCGCGTGGCTCGGACAGTATTGTATGGCGACCCCCGGAGTAGACATAGGCGACAATTCCACCGTACGTTTGGACCTGGACAACGAGCCTCAACCCGACGCCCTCTTGTTGATTGAACCCGATCACGGAGGCCAGGTCCGATTCAGCGAGGACGGCTACATCGAGACGGCACCGGACCTTGTAGTGGAAACTGCCTCCAGCAGCGCGAGCTACGACCTGCACGTGAAGCTGAACGTCTACAGGCGCAATGGAGTCAAGGAGTACGTGGTCTGGCGCGTACGGGACCGCCAGATCGACTGGTTCATACTCCGGGAGGGAGCCTATGAGCGGCAGCAGCCGGACGCCGAGGGGCTCTACCACAGCGAGGTCTTCCCCGGCCTGACGCTGGATGTCGACGCCATGGTTCGCGGTGACCTCGCGAAAGTAGGCGAGGTCCAGCGCCGCTCGCTCGAGACTCCTGCCCACGCGGAGTTCGTCCGCCGCCTCGCCACTCCCTGACCTGTCACCCCTTCACCCCTTCACCCCCTCTGTTCTTCCTCCCCAGCAATGCCGCTCCGCCAACCGCCGCCGCGGCCAGCATCCCCAGCGCAATCGCCCTCTGGTTCGGCCGCACCAGGTTCACGTACGCCTTCAGTCCCTGGGCCAGCACCGGGTCCTGCGCCCGCAACGCGTACCAGCGCTGCGCCGCGTGCTGGCTCGCCATGGTGAGAGTGGGGTACACGTGGACGCTGTCCGCGATGGCGCGGATAGAGAGGCCCTGCTCCATCGCAAGCACCCACTCCTGGATCAGCTCCCCGGCCCGCGGCCCCAGGATCTGCGCGCCCAGGATCCGTCCCCCGATGCCCTCGGTAAGCACCTTCACCAGCCCCCATCCCTCGTCGTCTACAACCGCCCGGTCGTCCTGCCCAAAGGATTGACGCAGGACCTCGTACCGAAGCCCCCTGTCGCGCGCCTCGTCTTCCGTCATGCCGGCGTGCGCCAGCTCCGGATTCGTGAACGTGGTCCACGGTCTGACCCGGAACGATGCCTTCTGCGCGCCCGGAAACACGATGTTCCGCACGGCGGTTTTCGCCTCGTACTCGGCCATGTGTGAGAATTGGTATTTACCCAGTACGTCCCCGCACGCGTAGATGTGGGCCGCGCTGGTCTGCAGCCGCGCGTTCACTGGGATCCCCTGGCTTTCCACGGTCACTCCCGCGGCCTCCAGATCGAGGCCGGCGGTATTCGGCGCGCGGCCCGTGGCGACGAGCACTTCGTCGAATTCCACCTCCGCCATCCCGCCCCCCGTCCGGATCTGGGCCACGCCGCCGGTGCTGTCCGTCCGCACCTCCTCCACCGTTGCGCCCAGGTACAGTCCTACCCCGTCGGCCCGCAGCCGGTCGGCAAGAAGAGTAGTCAACTCTCTATCGTCCCGGGGCAGGATGCGGTCCGCCCGCTGGACCAGGGTCACCCGGCTGCCCAGCAGTTGGAAGGCCTGCGCCATCTCCACGCCCACCGGTCCGCCGCCCACCACGAGCAGGCTCGCGGGAACGGAATCCATGTCAAAGAGCGTCTGGTTGGTGCGATAGCCGGTCTCCTCAAGGCCCGGAATCGCCGGGACGGCCGGATGGGAGCCGGTCGCCAGCAGGAAGTGGTCTGCTCGCAGAGTCTCGTCGCCGAGCGCGATGGTGTGCGAATCCAGGAAGCGCGCGCTCCCGAGCCGAATCTCCACACCATAGTCCCGGAGCATCTGCTCGGTGGCGTCCGCCTCGCGCACCCGGTCCACGCTTTCCCGCACGTACCGCATCACGCCGGCGGCATCGTCCCTGGTGATGGGAACTTCCCGCAGGCCGGCGTGACCGGCCGTCCGGAGAATGCGGGCCGTTCTGGCGCAGTGGATAAGCGCCTTGCTCGGCACACAGCCCGTGTTCAGGCACTCGCCGCCCATCCGCTCCTTCTCGATGAGGAGCAAGCGCAGCCCGAGCCCGCCGGCCATCACGCCGGACACGATCCCGGCCGACCCGCCGCCGAGGATGATGAGGTCGTAATCGCTGCCTGTTTTACGCACTATGGATTCTCCCGCCATCGTCGTCATGGCAAAGGCGCCGCTGCCCGGCATCGCGAAGACAAGGCTTGCCGGTGCACTGGGCGCGGACCGGGCCGCCGTCCTCGCCGCCTGCTTCCTCAGGGACACAGTCGACAAGGCGCTGGCCGCGGGAGCGACCGTGTTCGTGGCCTACACCCCTGCCCGGGGAAGAAAGGTGCTGGAACGGTTGCTGCCCTCCGGTATCCGCTGGATCCCGCAGTCCGGAGACAGCCTGGGTGAGCGAATGGAGAACGCTCTAGCCATGGCCTTCTCCGCCAGATTCTGCCCCGTAGTCATGATAGGAACTGACACGCCACAGATAGCTCCGGAGCGGCTGAAAGAAGCCCTTGGTCAGCTCAGTGAGGACTGTGCCAATCTCGTCCTGGGGCCGGCCGAGGATGGAGGATACTACCTGATCGGGATGAGCGAGGTTCCGGGCGGCCTTTTCTCCGGAGTAGAATGGAGTAGCGGACGGGAACGCGACCAGACCCTCGCCAACGCGGTCAGCCGGAACCTGCGCGTCGCACTGCTCCCCGTCGAGTACGACGTGGACACCCCGGCGGACCTCGAGCGTTTGCGACAGGAGCTGAAATCCTCCGCTGCGGCGCGGGAGCGCGCCCCGGCCACCTGGGACTGGCTCCAGCATAACTTCTGACCGTGCCCCAAAATTGAAAGTTGAAAATCCAACACCATGCGCCTGTCCATCATCATCCCGACGCTCAACGAGGAGGCGGCCCTGCCGGAGACGCTCCGCAGCATCGCGCAGGCCGCCCCGTGCGCGGAGGTCCTCGTGGTGGACGGCGGCAGCACGGACCGCACGCGCGAGGTCGCTGAAGGATTCCGCGCCCTGGACGTCCGCTGGTTGGGCGCGCCGCGGGGCCGCGGCAACCAGATGAACGCCGGCGCGGCGGCTGCCACCGGAGACGTCCTCCTCTTCCTCCACGCGGATACTACTCTGCCCGCGGGCGCGCAAGAGATGGTCCGGCGCGTCATGGAGGAGCCGCGCATCCTGGGCGGCAACTTCCGCATTCGCTTCGTGCCCCGCGCCCCGCTCGCGGACCTCTTTACGTGGTGCTACAACGTGCGCAGCCACCTTCACATCTTCTACGGTGACAGTGCCATCTTCATCCGGCGCGAGGTGTTTCAGGAGCTGGGCGGTTACCGGGCGGAGCTGCTCATGGAGGACATCGACCTGGTGCTGCGCCTGCGGAGGGCCGGCCGCCTGGCGTACCTGCGAGATGCCCCGGTCTGCTCCTCCGCTCGCCGCTTTCAAAGCGTCCGTGCTGGCATCAAGTCGCTCGCGGTCTGGACGCTGCTACACGTGCTGATGCTCTGCCGCGTCTCGCAGGAGCGCCTGGACCGCCTCTACCCCATGGTGCGTTGAGCCGCTGCTCTACTGCCAGTCCTCTTCGCGATCGGACACTACGTCCACCGCGGCGGCTACATCACTGTCTTCCAGTCTGTCCACGCGCTGGTCTTCCGCCCAGCGGATCAGCTCCCTTTCCGGAGCATTAGCCACCCATTGCCAGAAGCCTTCGCCTACAGGATCGTCCGTGATAAGTGTATCGGCATACCGCGCCAAGCCGGCGGAGCTACGTACGCGGTTCACGGCCTGCGCTCTCGCCCGGTTCCCCTGCGCGCTGATCAGTTCCGCCATTGCGTCCTCCTTCGTGTCCATGACGGAGGACGGAGGACGGGAGACGGGCCAGATTCCGTCCGTCACCCGTCTACCGTCCTCCGTCCTTAACGCATGGCGAGACGCTTCGCTGGTGCCAAGAGTTCCCTGACTTGTCCTTCCGCCGGAGGCATGGTGGTCTCTGGCGGCCCTTTGCAGCGCATTACGCGGTCCCGACTCCCAGCGCCCGCAGAGCCGCCTCATCCACAGCGCTCCCGCGGCAGCAGTCCGCGATCTGACCGTTCACGACCACGGTGGGCACGCGCACGACCCCGTACTGCCGGGCCCTGTCCCGGCACTCGTTGGTCGCGCAGCCCGCGCGGAGATCGTACACGGTGACCTCGCAGGACGGACACGCCACCTTCTTGACCAACTGGACTGCATCGTCGCACAGCGGGCAGCCCGCTACAAACACCTCTACCTGCCTCTTGCTTGCCATTGCTCTTATCCTTTCGTTCTCGTCGCGCTCGCGGCATGTGTTCCGGCCGGTTTGGCCGGCTCGATCCTCGAGACCCACAAAGTGAGGGGCTCGTTCTTGGAATGCTGGAACGAGCGTATCGTTCCAGTTACCTCCACCGGCGTGTCTGCCGGCGGATATAGCATGGATCCATCCTGCCGGACCGGCTGAAGGAGGAACACCAAATCGTTCCGGCCGCCCACCTTGAACGCGGGGCGCTTCTGAAGACTGGTGAACACTCCCTTTGCCGTTATCTCCGCCTCGCCTGCCGTAAAGCCTGCCTTGCGGACCTTGGCCGGCAGTTGTTCGAGCTCGAAGTGATTGTCGGCGCGCAGGGCCGCGTCCGCATAGCCTCCCTTGAGGCTGACGACCACCTTCTCCGCCCCACTCATCCTGGAGAGCGTCCCACGGACGCCTGCCGCGCAGACCGCTCAGTCCATACCTTTCACGGTTGCCCGCAAGTGCAGCAACTGGGCCCGGCCAACAACCGGCAGCGCCAGCATCGCCAGCGCCGCTATGGTCTTTGCCGAAATAGTCCCGCTACGACTCGTGTCCACGGAGGTGGACACT